>WFTX01000199.1 GCA_015485235.1 Nitrospirota bacterium
TGTGTATAAGAGACAGTCATGGATCTGATCAAGGATTACGATATCGTGGTGGACGGAAGCGACAACTTTCCGACACGGTACCTTGTGAACGACGCCTGCGTGCTTACAGGGAAGCCCCTTGTGAGCGGGGCGATACTCAGGTTTGAAGGACAGGTCACCACCATCCTTCCCGGGGAAGGGCATTGCTACCGGTGTCTCTTTGAGGAGCCCCCTCCACCCGGGCTTGTACCGTCCTGTCAGGAGGCAGGTGTTCTGGGGGCCCTTCCCGGTGTGATCGGGGGGCTTCAGGCCATGGAGGTCTTGAAACTGATCCTCGGAAAGGGTGAGCCCCTCAGCAACCAGCTCCTGATATACGATGCCCTGAAGGCGAGTTTCCGGAGGGTCAGGGTGCCAAGGAACCCCGAATGTCCGGTCTGCGGGGAGAATCCACGCATTACCGAGCTCCAGGATTATGAGGCTGAATACTGCCAGATGAGGTTCTGACTACCGTTCGACGTTCTGAGTTGATGTTTATAAGTAAGTAAGCTGGTTGTGTTTGTTGTGTGTATAAGCGTAAAAGCGGGAAGGCGAGAAATGACTAATAACCTGATAACCATTATACCAATATACCAATTTACCAATGACGAGGAGGGATAAATGGGAAATGGAGTGAAAAAGGCAATTCTTCCTGCGGCAGGCCTCGGGACGAGGTTTCTGCCCGCTACAAAGGCATCTCCCAAGGAGATGCTTCCGATTGTGGACAAGCCGATGATCCAGTACGCAGTGGAAGAGGCGGAGAGGTGCGGGATAAAGGAGTTCGTGGTGATTACCGGCAGACACAAGCGGAGCATAGAGGATCATTTTGATACGATCTTCGAGCTTGAGGAGAATCTCAAACAGAAGGGTAAGGAGAATCTCCTCCGGGAGATAAACAGCCTGAGTCACCTCAACTTTGCCTATATAAGGCAGGGAAGGGCGCTGGGGCTCGGTCACGCCATCCTGCAGGCCATGCCCTTTGTAAAGGATGAGCCTTTTGCTGTCCTGTTAAGTGATGATATAATTGATCCTGATGAGAGCCTTCTTCAGGAGATGATAGGTCTTTATAACAGGTTTGAGGCTCCGGTGATAGCCCTTGAGGAGGTGCCTGAAGAGGAGATCCATCGTTATGGAGTGGTTGCCGGGGAATGGGAAGACGGGGACATCTTCAGGATAACCGATCTTATAGAGAAACCTTCGCGGGAAGAGGCCCCGAGCAACCTTGCGATCATAGGCCGGTATGTCCTCACACCCGACATATTCAAGATTCTCGATGGAATGGAACCGGGCCGGGGAGGCGAATACCAACTGACGGATGCCCTGAAGGGGCTTCTCAAGAAACGGACCCTTTATGGTTTCCGGTTCAGGGGAAGAAGATACGATGCAGGAGACAAGTTCGGATTTCTGAAAGCCACGGTCTCTCTGGCGTTGAAGAATTCCGGGATTTCAGACGCCTTCGGGCAGTATCTGACGGAGATTGTTGAAGAGTTAAGAAAAGACGTTGCCAGACAGCCATGATAGAGATATCAATAACAAGGTCCAGTTCGGTAAGGGGTGAAACAAGGGGGAATTACCCCCCCCTCGATCTTTTTGAGTGCGGGAACTCCCTTGTATTGATTGTGGAGCTTCCGGGGGTGAGCCCTGATGATATAATTGTCAAGATCTACGAAAACGTGCTCACGATAGAGGGGGTTAAAAAAGACATGGCCCCGGAGGGGGGGAGGTACATATGTGTAGAGAGGGAATTCAGCCGGTTCAGGCGTTCGGTGAGCCTGCCTGTCAGGGTTGATCCGGAAAAGGGCGTTGCCAGGATGAAAAACGGTATACTGAGGATCACCCTCCCGATACAGGAAGAAAGGGTGCATAAAATAAAGATCATAAAGGAGTAGAGATGGTGGAAAGGGTGAATGAAGAAAAAGAAATCGATATTCCCGATACTCTCCCGGTTCTGCCGGTGAGAGACATAGTCATATTTCCGTACATGATTATCCCTCTCTTTGTGGGGAGGGAGATGTCAATAGAGGCGATAGACAGGGCGCTCAACTCGAACAGGATGATCCTCCTCCTTACTCAGAAGGATCTCAGCATAGAGAACCCTGAGCCGAAGGACCTTTACAGAACCGGGACGGTAGGGCTGATAATGAGGATGCTCAAGCTTCCTGACGGCAGGGTGAAGATACTTGTCCAGGGGTTGAAGAAGGCAAGGGCCATTGATGTGAAGGTAAAGGACGGGTATTTCGAGGCTGCCATAGAGGAGATTGACGACCGGAAGTCCACTGAGATGACCCTCGAGGTTGAGGCCCTGATGAGGAACGTGAAGGAACAGCTTGACAAGGCGGTCTCTCTCGGAAAGACGATACTTCCGGATATAATGGTTGTGATAGAGAACCTGGATGAGCCCGGCCGGCTTGCTGACCTGGTGGCTTCGAACCTGGGGCTGAAGACCGAGCAGGCCCAGGAGGTCCTTGAGATGCTCGATCCTGTACAGAGGCTCAAAAAGGTGAGCGAGATCCTGGGCAGGGAGATTGAACTTCTCCTTGTTCAGCAGAAGATCCAGACAGAGGCAAGGGGCGAGATAGACAAGACCCAGAGAGAGTATTTTCTGAGGGAGCAGTTGAAGGCGATCCAGCGGGAGCTGGGTGAGATTGATGAGCGGGCTGAAGAGATAAATGAGTTCAGGAAGAAGATGAAGGCGGCAAAGATGCCTGAGAAGGTCCTGAAGGAGGCCGAGAAGCAACTGAAGAGGCTTGAGAAGATGCATCCCGACAGTGCCGAGGCAGCCACTGTCAGGACCTACCTTGACTGGCTCGTGGAGATCCCCTGGTCGAAGTCAACAAGGGACAACCTTGATATAAAGAAGGCAAAGAAGGTCCTTGATGAGGATCACTATGACCTTGAGAAGGTGAAGGAGAGGATCCTTGAATACCTCAGTGTGAGGAAGCTGAAATCAAAGATGAAGGGGCCCATCCTCTGCTTCATCGGCCCTCCCGGTGTCGGGAAGACCTCCCTTGGCAGGTCTATCGCCAGGAGTCTCGGGAGGGAGTTTGTGAGGATGTCCCTCGGTGGTGTAAGAGATGAGGCGGAGATCAGGGGACACAGAAGGACCTATGTTGGTGCCCTTCCCGGGAGAATTATCCAGGGGATAAAGCAGGCAGGGAAGAACAATCCCGTCTTCATGCTGGATGAGATAGACAAGATAGGCATGGACTTCAGGGGCGATCCCTCTTCGGCCCTCCTTGAAGTGCTTGATCCGGAACAGAACAATGCCTTTGTCGACCACTATCTTGGCGTCCCCTTCGACCTTTCAAGGGTGATGTTCATAACGACTGGTAATGTAGTGGATACCATTCCGGGTCCGTTAAAGGACAGGATGGAGATCATCTATCTGAGTGGTTATACCGAGGAGGAAAAGATCGGGATAGCAAAGAATTATCTTCTTCCAAAACAGCTTGAGGAGCACGGGATAACAAAGAAGGTGTTAACCGTGGCTGATTCGGCCCTCCGGATGCTGATCTCCCACTATACGAGGGAGGCTGGAGTGCGGAACCTGGAGAGGGAGATAGCGAATCTCTGCCGGAAGGTGGCGAGGCAGATTGCCGAGGGAAAAAAGAAAAAGTTCATGATCACCTCAAGAAATCTCTCGAAATACCTCGGTGCCCCGAAGTTTCTCCCTGAAGAGGAGATGGAGAAGGACGAGACAGGTGTGGCTACAGGGCTTGCCTGGACGGAAGCGGGCGGTGATATCATCTATGTAGAGGCGACAACAATGAAGGGACGGGGGAACCTGACCCTTACCGGTCAGCTTGGGGACGTGATGAAGGAATCTGCCCAGGCTGCACTCAGTTTCGTCCGTTCCAGGGCCAGGGACCTCGGAATCAAAGAGGACGCTTTCTCAAAAATCGACCTCCATATCCACGTCCCGGCAGGGGCGATACCAAAGGATGGTCCCTCAGCAGGAATAACAATGGCCGTGGCGATAGCGTCGGCTCTTACAGGCCGACCTGTTGACAAAAAGGTCGCCATGACCGGGGAGATAACCCTCAGGGGCCGCGTACTCCCTATAGGCGGGCTCAAGGAAAAGGCCCTTGCCGCCAAGAGGATGGGAATCCCCAAGGTCATCATACCGAAGAGGAATGAGAAGGACCTGGAGGATATCCCCAAATATGTCAAAAAGAATATGGAGTTCATACTGGTCGAGAAGGCCGATGAGGTGCTCAAGGTCGCTCTCAAGAAAAAGAGGGCGGTAAGGAGGCCAAAGAAGTAGTGCCTCTTGGATGGTTGGATAAATGATGCCCTTGCCAGGGGGGCAGTCAGGCGAGATCTACATCCTGGAGAGACTTCGGAAGCGGTTTCACTCCGGGGCTGACGAGCTTATAGTCGGTATAGGCGATGACGCTGCCCTGGTGAAGACTGGCACTGAAGAGACACTGCTTACCATGGACACCCTCTCCGAGGGGATCCACTTTGACCTTTCCTATATGACAGCCTACCAGGTCGGGTTCAGGCTGGCTGTCTCCAATATCAGCGATATCCATGCAATGGGTGGGATTCCTGTCTGGGCCCTCCTGTCGGTTTCCATTTCCGGAGGAAGGATAGACGGTTTTCTTGATGAATTTCTTTCAGGCCTTGACGATGCCCTCCGGAGGTATTCGATAACCCTTGCAGGGGGAGACATGACCGGGAGCAGGGGAGGTATTACGGTGACGCTTGCCCTCACCGGGAATAGGGGAGAAAACCTTGCCCGCCGGTCAGGGGCAAGGCCGGGAGACAGGATATTCATAACCGGCCCTCCCGGAGAGGCATCCCTTGGCCATGAGTTGATAAAGAGGGTCGGACTTCCAGTCCGGCTTGAGACGGGAGAAACTCTGGACATCTCCATACCTTTTGAAAAGGTGGAGCCCCTTGTCAGGAGATTTCTGCTCCCTGAACTCCCTCCTGTACCACCAGGGGTAAATTCCATGATTGATACAAGTGACGGGCTGATGATAGACCTCTGGCGACTATGCCGGGAAAGCCGGGCAGGGGCGAGGATCTATGAAGAGGCCCTCCCCCTTACAGAGGGGATGCTCATGGTTTCAGATGCCTTCGGGATCGATCTGATGGAGCACGTCTTCGGCGGGGGAGAGGACTTCCATCTGCTCTTTACGGGTCCGGAGGGAATGGAAGGGGCCTTTGAGATCGGTGAAATTACTGAAGGAGAGTCAATTTTTCTTGTGAAAAAGGATGAGAGTGAGGAGATGATTAAACCCACGGGGTACGTGCACTTTGTCTCTCAGTGACCGGATAAGGGTGATATTCACCGTCGAGGGTCCTTCATGGAAGATAGCCCTTGCCTTTTCGGTAGGTCTATTCATCGGGATATCCCCTTTCCTCGGATTTCATACCATCCTCGCCCTGGCAATCGCCCATTTTTTCAGACTCAACAAGATTGTCACACTCTCAGGTGCCTATGTCACAAATCCCTGGACGATCGCCCCTATTTACACCTTTGCGACCTGGGTAGGTATAAAGGTCACCAGCTACGAGGCTGTGATCTCGAAGGATTTCAGTTTTCGCGGCCTGAGCTTTTATAAACTTTTTACAGCACTGAAGGATCTCGTGGTGCCTTTTGTGGCAGGAACCCTGTTTGTGGGACTGGTGGCCTCTGTGTTTGCCTATTTTCTCACATATTACCTGATCCGGAGGATGCGGGAAGAATAGGGCCTTATGAGAGAGGTGGAGATAAAGATCCTTGAGATCGATGGTAATGAGCTCCGGCAGAGGCTTCTGGAGATCGGTGCGGTTGAGGTCTTCAGCGGAACTGTCAGGGACAGATACTATGATTTTGAAGACAGGAGGCTTATGAGTGGAGGTAAACTTCTGAGGATAAGAGAAGAAGGGGAAAGGGACTTCCTTCTCACCTGGAAAGGTCCTCCCCGTGCTGCTGAGGCCAAGGTGAGGGAAGAGATGGAACTGGAGGTGGGAGACGGTGAGATCCTTGGAAGGATCCTGGCCCGGTTGGGGCTCGGGGAGTGGCTTATCCTTGAGAAGCAGAGGACCCTTTTCAGGAAAGGAGAAGTCAGGTTCTGCATGGACCGGTATCTCGGGGAGTACAGCCATATTCCCGAATTTCTGGAGATTGAGGCTCAGAGAGAGGATGATGTCTTCAGGTATGCTGAAATTCTCGGATTCCGGCCTGAAGACTGCCTTCCATGGAGCTTTGATGAGTTGAGGAGATACTATGAGGCAAAGCAAAATGAGGGACTTTGAAGGACGGACGGTTCTGTTCGGGGGGACCTTCAATCCCGTGCATTACGGACACCTCAGGCCAGCAGAGGAAGTAAGAGAACTCTTCTCATTGAAACAGATACTCTTCATTCCATCGGCTGATCCACCCCTGAAGAGGGAAGACATAGCCCCTTCAGAAGACCGGCTCCGTATGGTGAAGATGGCTACAGAGAAGAACCCCTTCTTTGATGTATCAGCCATGGAATGCGATCGTCCAGGCAAATCCTATACTGTGGACACTCTCAGGGAATATATCAGAAAAAACCCCGGGGAGAGACCACTCTTCCTGATAGGTTCAGATGCCTTTTTAGAGATACCCCTATGGCATAATCCGGAGGAGATCATATCCCTCACGGATTTTATTATCATAAGAAGGCCCGGTCCAGGGCTTGAAACAATCAGGGGACTCTCATGGATACGAAGTATGGAAGAGACAGGGACAGGTGAGGTCTTGATCCGGATTGAAGGTGCCGGGGCTGGAGGGGTCTCTGTTTTTACGGATGTAACACAGATTGAGATCTCTGCATCTGAAATAAGGCGGTCCATTCGTGAGGGCAGAAGCATAAGATATCTTGTTCCTGAAAAGGTGGAGATGTATATATATGAGAAAGGATTGTACAGGGTGAGAGCGTAGTATTGTATAAAATATGTTATTATATTACGTCACATCTGTCCAAGATAATTTAAAGGGAAGACGGCAAGGCTGCGAAAACACAATGCAACCGACAGGATTAAAGGGACAGGAACCTGAATCAGTAATTGTTAGGGAATACTGTCTGAGAAGGTTTGTCAGAAGGCTGAATCCTTCTTTTTCAAAGGTGTCGTGCATTGGTGTTTTCTCCGCCATACCGCCTTCCCATGATACTCAGAATTGTTTTGGACGCCACTGATATTACGTATTATGAAAGGAAAAGACTGCAATTAACCGGGAGGTGATTACTTTAGAGAGTATTGATAAGGCACGACAGATAGCAAGGTTTGCCCTTGAGAAGAAGGCCCTGGATGTATCGATCCTTGAATTGAGGGGGATTTCCATCATTTCCGACTATTTTGTGGTCTGTTCGGGTGAGAGCACCACGCAGGTAAGGGCGATTGTTGATCATATCGAGGAGAAGATGAAGAATCTGGGGATGAGACCCTTTGCAGTAGAGGGCTACCGGAACAGCCTCTGGGTGCTCCTTGATTACGGGGATGTGATACTCCATGTCTTCGAGGGTGAGAAGAGAGAGTTTTATGATATAGAGAAACTCTGGATAGATGCCCCGAGAATAAATGTGGAGGAGTCCTGAGCAGGGCATGGCGATGCGATACAGGATCCTCTGGATCGGAAAAACAAGGGAGCGGTATATCAGGGAGGGGATCGAGCGGTATCTCGGGCTTATAAGACCCTTTGCCAGTGTGGAGACTGTGGAGATAAGGGAAGAGAAAGGTAAAGACAGGATCAGGGCTATGAGGCGTGAGACTGAGAGGATTTTCAAGCTTACGGGGAGTTACCTTCTGCTGACAGAGCAGGGAAGAGAGATGAGTTCCGAGGGCTTTGCCGAATACATCCGGAAGCGGCCAAGGGAAAACTTTCTGATAGGTGGGCCCTATGGCGTCTCTGATGAGGTCTTAGAGGGTGCCTCTGACCGGATCTCCCTTTCAAAGATGACCTTTACTCATGAGATGGCCAGGCTTATCTTTCTGGAACAGCTTTACAGGGCGATTACCATAATAAAAGGAAAGAGGTATCATCACTGATGGGAAAGATTGTGACAGTAATAATACTGGTTTTTGCAGGGGTTGCCGCCTACCTTGCGGTATACAACATGGAACCCGTCTCCGTCGCATTGACAAAGGACCTCATTTATCAGATTCCGAAGATCGGACTCATGCTGATATCAGCGGTGGCAGGCGCATTCCTGATGTTTGTGATCTATACAATGCGGGATACGAGGCGGCTTATCCGGAATATCCAGACCCAGCGCAGGCAGAAGAAGGAAGAAAAGATACAGAACCAGTATTCCCGTGCCCTCAGTGCAATGCATTCAAAGAGGCCCGATATTGCAGAAAATGCCCTGAAAGAGGTTCTGAAGGAGGAGCCTGGACACCTTCAGGCATTGCTCAGGCTTGGTGAGATAGCGGAAGAGAGGGATGATGTCAAGGCAGCCCTTGATTATTACAAGAGGGCTCTTGCAGCCGATCCGGGCAACCAGGAAACACTGCTCCATCTGCTCACGGTAAAGGAAAAGATGGGGGCCCATGAAGAGGCCCTCGGATATGCTGATGAGATCATAGAAAAAGATGAGAAAAACCTTCTTGCGATCCAGAAAAAAAGGGAGATCCTCGAGGGGCTGGGCCGGTGGGAAGACCTCATGGAGCTTCAGAAGCTGGCCATCAAAAGGGCGGCTACAGAGGAAGACAAGGCCAGGGAGGAGAGGTTGCTCCTTGGATATACCTATGAGTCTGGAAGGGAGTCTCTTGAAAAGGGTGATCTCGAGAGGGCCAAGAAGCTGTTCAGGACAGTGATCAAGGCCGACAGGGCCTTTATCCCCGCCCACCTGGGTATGGCCGAAGTTATTGATCAGGAAGACGGGCCGGAGTCCGCCGTGAGCTATCTTGAGAAGGTCTACAGGGATGAAAAGTCCATCATCGTGCTGGCCAGGCTTGAGGACCTCATACTCGGCCTGGGTGAGCCTTCAAGGATTATAAACATATACAAGAAGGGTCTCTCTGAAAACCCATCGGACAATCTGCTCAAATTCTTCCTTGCCAAACTTTACTACAGACTGGAGATGCTTGATGATGCCCTTGAGATGATTGAGGGGATTGAAACCCCCTCAGCATACCCTGAGATAAGGAAGATCCGTGGTGGGATCTATATGAAGCGTGGACAGTACGAGAAGGCGACTGAGGAATTCCGCTCCGCCCTCAACATGAGAATGACCCTCCGGATACCATACTGCTGTTCCGTCTGTGCTTTCAAGTCCGACGAGTGGTCCGGCCGGTGTCCCTCCTGTGGTTCGTGGAACACCTATTACTTCAATATTCACGGGGCTTGCAAGATCAGGGAGGGGTAGCAGCGGGAATTATCTTGGACACCAGTGAATTGAAGAGTTTTCCTGAAGGCAACAGGATGCCCCCTATGGTCAGGGTCGACAGGGTGGTTCTTGACACCAGCCTCTTTGTCAACCCCGATGTAAGGAAGTATTTCGGAGACAACCCCACGGAGGCCTTAGAAGGATTTCTGTTCCTTGCCGCACAGATTCCTGTCCTTGAGTTCTACATGCCCCCCTCTGTTTTCAGGGAGCTTCTGAACTTCATCCAGAAGAAAAAGATCCCCGGTGATCTCCTTGTGATTCTGCACCAGAAGCCACCGAGCAGGTATGAGATCAGTTTCCCGGCATTTATCCTCCATGAACTGGTCGAGGAGATCCGGGAGAGGGTGAACCGGGGGTTGAGGATAGCCGAGACCTCGGTGAGGGCTGCCCTGGACAAGGGTGCAGAGGCCGCCATCAGGGATTTGAGGAAGAAATACAGGGAAGCCCTCCGGGAGGGTATTATAGACTCAAAGGAGGACGTGGACCTCCTTCTTCTCGCCAGGGAACTGGATGCCATCCTTGTAACCGCTGATCAGGGAGTGATTACATGGGCGGAAAAATTAGGGATCCGATGGCTCTTTCCTGAGAAGTTCAGGGAGTTTCTCCTTGGCTCGATAAAGAGGGCCCAGGCTCAGTTTCAGTCCCCTCCATGATCCTGCTCACGCGCCTCAGCCTGAAACCTGTTACTGGTCATTAAGTCATTGGTTATTGGTTATTGGTTACTGGTTAATGGGTTATTAAGCTATAAGGTTATTAGGTTGCGGGGCCTCAACCTTAGCCTTGACCTGTTTTTAATCCCCTCTCCTGTCCCTGAAGATAGTTCTGCTTCACAAAGTTCAGTTCATCGCCCTTTGTTATTAGTTTTCCCCTGAGCTTCTCTTCAAGGACAGTGGTGAGAATTTCAGAATAGATGGGCCCTGACGGGATTCCAAGGCTCAGGAGATCCTTTCCTGTAATCTCGGGTTTTATCTTCCGGAGATCCATCATGAACCTGGAGATGGCCTTCTGGACCTTTCTGTTCTTGCAGATTGCGATAGTGAATACAAGGGTTTCAAGATCAGTGCCTGAGAGGGTTCTGTAAATTACTACGGGATCTTCAGTCTGAAGTGTCCTGGCGATGAAGGCGGCCTGCCTGAAGGTCCTCTCTATCTCTGTGATGGTTTTTTCGGATGTAGAGAGTCTCCTCAGTGCCTCAAGTCGTTGATCAGGCTCAAGCAGGTAGATGAGACCCAGGATCTTCACCCTCGGTCTGTCAAGCTCTTCTTCGATAAAGAGAAGGTCAAACCAGGCAAGGCTTTCCACAACGGACTTCATCGTCTCTTCCAGGGTTTCCGTGAATTTGAGGGCAGGGTGGATCACTCTCAGGAGGCCGTAGCGGGAGAGCCTTCTCAGTATCCTGACAGGATCGGTTTCAGAGAAGGCCAGCCTGAGTTCATCATATATCCTCGTGCCTGAGAGCTTCTCAAAGAGATTCAGCTTCACGGCTGACTTGATGAGGTTTTCCGTATGCTTGCTTATCCTGAATCCAAACCTCTCGGCAAACCTGACGGCCCTGAAGGCCCGTGTGGGGTCTTCTATGAAGCTCAGGTTGTGAAGCACCCTGATGGTCTTTTCCCGGATATCACGCTGGCCCCCGAAGAAGTCGATCAGCTTCCCGAAGTCTTTCCTGTTCAGTCTTACTGCCAGGGTATTGATGGTAAAGTCCCTCCGGTAGAGATCCTTCTTTATGGAGGATGTCTCCACCTTTGGAAGGGATGCCGGGGCTTCGTAGTATTCCGTTCGTGCAGTGGCTATGTCTATGGTGAAGTCAGGTGTGGGCATCCGGAGCGGTGATCCGGGGCTGAACCGGATTTTTGCAGTGTTGAATCGCCTGTGTGTCGTAACCTTCAAACCCGGGATCTCCCCTGAGAGTGTTTCGGTAAACCTGAGCCCGTCGCCTTCTATCACGATGTCTATGTCAAGGTTTTTTTCACCCCTCAGAAGGTCCCTTACCGAGCCGCCTACGAGGTAGGCTCCAAACCCGAGGTCGTCGGCTATGTCTCCGGCAACCTCGAGAAACCGGACTATATCGGGCGGGAACCTTTCCCGTATCAGTCTTCCGAGGTTTCTGCCCATTGAGGGCCGCTCGTTGAACTCCTCCTCACCTATCCTCTTTCGCCGGATCGTTTCTTCATAGATGTTCCTGAGAAGATCCGTCCTGGTGATGGCTCCGACTACCTTTCCTGAACGGATGACAGGCATGAAACGCTGGTTCTGTTCAATCATCAGGGCCTCAACCCTTCCCAGGGGGGCGTCTGGATCGGTGGTCTCTGCATCAGTTGTGGTGAACTCCCCGACAGGGTGTCTGCCAAAGCCATGGAATATCGCCTTCTCTACCACTTCCCTTGTGATAATTCCGGCATATCTGCCTTCCTGTGTAACGGGAAGCACATTCACACCGAATTTTGTCATTACGTTTTCAGCCTCTTTGAGTGAACTCTTCCAGGGGATTGTTATGACCGGTGATGTCATTATGTCGCGGGCCCTTCTTTCAGGCCGGACGAGTTTTATGATGGTAGCCTCAAGTCTCTCCTCAATCAGTTCGAGGGGCTCGTCCTTTAT
Source organism: Nitrospirota bacterium (assembly GCA_015485235.1). GTDB lineage: Bacteria > Nitrospirota > Thermodesulfovibrionia > Thermodesulfovibrionales > JdFR-85 > WFTX01. The sequence continues at coordinate 11,964 of WFTX01000199.1, forward strand.
GGTTGCCGAGGCTGCAACGGGGTGACCACCCCCTCCGAAACGGGAGAGTATCTCTCCGACGTCGATCTCAGGCGCCCTGCTCCTGCCGACCATTATAACCTTGTCTTCCATGCCTACAAGCATGATCAGGGCGTCTATATCCTCTATATCCATGATTCTGTGGGCGAGGTGGGCTACATCTCCCAGGTAGTCCATGCTTGCTGCCTTGGCGATCTTAATCCGGATGCCGTGGACCTCCAGGTCCCTGGAACTCTCAAGGAGACTGTTCAGGAGCCTGAGTTCACGTCTGTCCAGTTCTATCTTGATGAACTCGGAGATGATATTCAGGACTGCCCCCTTCCTGAGGAGCCAGGCTCCGGCGATCATGTCCCTCTCGGTAGTGGAGCTGAAACGGAATGAGCCTGTCTCTTCGTATATCCCGAGGGCAAGTACCGTGGCCTCCATGGGTGAAAGGGGGAGCTTTCTCTCCCTGATCATCTCGGTAAAGATAGTCGCTGTTGCCCCCACCTCTTCGATTACCTCGAGTTCCAGCCTGAAAGGGGGCTTTTCTTTATCCTTGCTCAGTGGTTTTATGTGATGATCATAGATATGAATCCGGACATCAGGCGAGATGGCTCTCTCTTTCAAGGGCCCCAGCCTTGATGGATCTCCGGTATCCACCATTATCATCCGCCTGACCCTGGAAGGGTCAATATCCTTCAGTCTTCCGATCTCAAAGGGGGTGTGAAGCTCAAGAAACTCCCTGACCTTTTTTTCCTGTGAACCGGGGAAGACGGGTAAGGCTCCGGGGTAAATCTTCTTTGCCCCGAGCATGGAGGCAAGACAGTCGAAGTCTGCGTTCAGATGGCAAACGATCAGGTCCATTGCCGGGTCATTTCCGGGGGGCCTGCTTCCTGATTCTCCGGCTTACAACGACCCTGTTGCGGCCCATGGCCTTTGCCCTGTACAGGGCATGATCGGCAAGGGTTATGAGATCGTCCGATGTCTCTATGTTATGGGTGGGCCAGCAGGCAATGCCCATGCTTGACGTGATCTTTTCCTCTATGTTCTTGAAACTGTACTCCCTTATATATTTCTGGAGCCTTTCAGCCTCCGTCCTTGCACCGTCGACACCGGTCTGGGGGAGCAGGATTATGAATTCCTCGCCGCCATACCTGGCGAAGACATCGCTCTTCCTTGTATGCCTCCTGATCAACTGGGCGAACTGCCGGAGGACGAGGTCCCCCGCCCGATGGCCGTAGTTGTCGTTGATCCTCTTGAAACGGTCTATATCGAGCATAATGCAGGAGATGGGGATTTCGTACCTTATTGCCCTGCTGAATTCCTCATCGAGGCGGTTGTAAAAATATCTTATGTTATACACACCGGTAAGATAATCGGTTATGGCGAGTTTTTCGAGCCGGGTCTTCTCGTTTTCAAGCCGCTCGAAGAGATAGGCGTTATAGAGGGCATTGGAAGAGGCGTTTGCTATGGCGTTACAGAGTTTTATCTCCCTTTCAGTGAAGGACATGCCGGTTTTGGAGGTTCTCAGAAAGAGCGTCCCGATCACCTCGTCCCTGTGTATTATCGGGATTACCGCGATGGACTGTATCCCCAGGGGTTTGATCTTCTCCCTGACCGGCTTCATGAGGGGGTCTTTAAGGGCGTCATTAACAACAAGGGGTTTTTTCGACTTCAGGGCCTTTCTGATCTCAGGATATTTTCTGAGGTCAAGCTTAATATCCTGAATAGAGGGGTCTTCAAAGGAGGAGACCACCTGGGCGTATCTCTTCTCACCCTAACCCACACTGATTATGGAGCAGCGGGATACATCAATCATCTCGCTTATCTTTTTTACTACCAGGTAAAGAACTTCTCGGGGATCAAGAGTGGATGAAATGAGATAGGTGAGTTCAATAATGGCCTCGAGATCCTTTTTTTCAGAGTAGAGCCTCCTGAACCAGCTCTTGTGTTCGATTGCGGATTTTATCTTGAAGTACAGGTCCTCTTCGTAGTAAGGGCTTGTCACATAACAGTCGATGTTGCATTTAACGATTGACTTAAGCCCCTTTGGGAGGTCATCGGTGATCAGGGCAATTGTGGGCGGCGGCTCGGTCAGGGCGGAGAGGTCCCGCGTGCCGTTCGGGGCCTCAACAATCATCACATCGTACTGTTCTTTCCCGGCCAGCGCTTTCAGCTCAGTTGACGTGGATGCATAGACAGGGCGGAGGTCTTTCCTCTTCCTGAAAAAATCTAAAAGGAATTCCCTTGCCTCCGTTCCCTTCTGGTAAACCAGGACCTTTATACCCCTCTTTTTTGTCATTATATCTATAATTATAGCAAATTTAATGCCGTTTTTCTACTTTTTTGTTTAAAAATTTTATCTGGCGTGTCTTCTCCTTCTGATGTATGACCTGAATTCCCTGAGAGGGAGGGTGTTAAGGACATTTCTCTTTTCGAGCCAGCCCCTCCTGGCGACACTGACACCGTATTTCATGAAACGGAACTGTTCCAGTATGTGACTGTCTGTAGTGATTATTACGGGAATTCCACGTTTCTTGGCCTCCCGTGCATATATGTCATTCAGGTCGAGCCTCATGGGAAAGGCATTGATTTCCAGGGCCTTCCCATAGTTCCGGGCAGCCTCAAGCACTGCCTCCATGTCTATATCATAGGGCTCCCTTTCTCCTAAAAGTCTCCCGGTAGGATGGGCGATAAGATCAACGAATGGACATTTTATGGCATTTATGACCCGTTTTGTCAGTTTGCCTTTCTCCTGTCTGAATCCGGAGTGTATTGAGGCAACCACAAAGTCCAGCCGTCCCAGCACCTCTTCAGGAAGATCGAGACTCCCGTCCCCCCTGATATCCACCTCGACCCCAATGAAGACATGGAAGCCCCTGAGTTTCCTGTTCAGGGAGTCTATCTCCCTCTTCTGTTCAAGCAGCCTCTCTTCAGTCAGACCTCCAGCTATACCTAATCCCTTTGTATGGTCGGTGACAGCTATGTATTCATAGCCGTTTCTTTTTGCCTCTTCAACGAGTTCATGAATCTCATGGCTCCCGTCACTCCAGCGCGAATGGATATGGAGGTCCCCTCTGATGTCAGCCGGCTCTATCAACTCAGGAAGGTCGTCCTTCATGGCAGCCTCAATCTCGCCAAGGTCTTCCCTGAGTTCCGGGGGGATCCAGGGAAGGCCAAGGGCATTGTATATATCCTCCTCCTTTTCACCACCTATTCTCTCACCGCTTTCTTCGTTGAATATCCCGTACTCATTGATCTTGAGCCCCTTCCTTACAGCCATCTCCCGGAGCCGTATGTTATGGGCCTTGCTCCCGGTGAAATACTGCAGGGCTGCCCCGAAGGATTTCTCCTCCACCACCCTGAGGTCCACCTGGAGATCCCCGTCGACTATCACACTCGATCTGGTTGGCCCCTTCCGGAGAACCTCGGAGACCGAGGGGAGATTAACAAACCTCTCCATCACCCCTTCAGGGTCTGTGGATGTTGCGAGGATATCGATATCCTTTATCGTTTCCTTCCATCTCCTAAGGCTGCCAGCCAGAGAGATTTTCCTCACTCCTTTCAGGCTGCGGAGGCTTTCCAGTATCTCTTCGGCAAGGGGCATCACCTTCCCGATCGGTCTCCTCTCCCTGCCCTTCCTGAGAAGGGCTATCCCCTTCAGGATGTTCTGGACGGTCTTCTCCCGGATACCCGGGAGGTCAAGAAGTCTTCCTTCCGATACGGCCTTTTCCAGGTCATCAATTCCGCCTATACCCAGTTTTTCATTGAGGAGCTTTGCCGTTCTGGGACCTACCCCGGGGATGGCTATTACTTCCAGGAGTCCCTCGGGTATCTCCCCCTTGAGCTCCTCCAGGGCACCTATTTTCCCGTCTCTCAGGTATTCAGTGATCTTGGCTGCGAGGTCCTTGCCTATGCCGGGGATTTTTCTCCTCTCTTCTTCGGGGATTTCGGAAAGGTCCCTGCTGAGGGCTTCGATATTCTGGGCAGCCCGCCGGTATGCCCTTATCCTGAAGGGATTGTCTCCCTTCAGTTCAAGAAGGTCGGCTATCCGTTTGAACTCCTTTGCAATCTCCTGGTTTGTCATCCCCTCTTCCTTAGTGAATTTTATCATACAAGGGCCTGATGAGGAAATTTAATCAGGCTGGAAATAATGAGGGGCTTCCCGGAGTTCATGCGGCTGAAAAGATGAAGATGGGGGATGCTCTGCAAAGAAATGAGGTTTGCCCCCATGCCTCCGGGAAAGAATTTATGCAACTGAAAGGTTGATTCCGATCTTGCCTGATGATACAGGCCCTGCCAGGGCGGGGTGCCAGGCTTGAGACTGTCAGGGCGCTGGGATTATTGCACCGGAGGCCAGGGGACCTCCTTTTCAGAAGTCAGCTGTTCGACTTCCTCAGGGGTGATTTTGAAGTAACTTGCAAGATCAACCTGCCGGTATTCTTCAAAGCTCGATCGTTTGTTCCTTTTGCCGAATCGCCGGTAATTGTAGTATCCCCATCCCCTGAACACAATAAAGGCTATCAGTACAACCCATCCCATTTTCTGAATCAGCTTGAAGAACTCCAGATAACCGACCTTTTCAAATACTTCAGTGTAAATTGAACTGATCCCAACAACCCAGAGGAGGATGTTGATTATCGGGAGTAACAGGTAGAGCCATATCCCCCATACAAAACCGGTAAGGCTTATTTCCGTTATTTTTCTGAGGAAACTCAGAAACCCCGGATTGTTCCTGATCTCGATTTCTGGCATCAGCCCTTTCCTTTCAGTGATTCAATACCCCTGTCCGGACTCTTCCAGACAGCCCTCACACCTTTTTTCCCTAATAGCACCTTCGGGACTGCGACAACTGTTGTCAAGGCGCTTAATATCCAGTAAGCAAAGGGATACCATACCACCCAGAACAGGTAACGTAACAGTTTCTTGTCATATATATGGTCCATGGCGATGCTTACGGCGAACTGGATCAGACAGACCATGGCAAGGATCGAGCCTGTCCATAAGGGAGGAATGGGAGGGATAAACTTTACAGGCATTACGAGTTTGAATGTTGCCTGTACGGCCCAGAGCGAGACAACGGTCCAGAACAGGTATGCCCACAGCACGCTTATTACATACTCGATATATATGGGCCATAACCTTCTCTGTTTCCAGTCCGTCCAGATATCCCTGTGTTTTCTCAATACCTCAACCCCACCCTGGGACCAGCGGAGGCGCTGTCTCCAGAGCCCCTTGAGTGTTTCGGGTACATATATCCAGCAGATGGCTCTTGGTTCATATCTTACATCCCAGAACTTTTTCTCCAGTTTCCAGGTGATATCGATATCCTCTGTTACCATATCGGTATCCCACAGACCCACTGAGATCAGGGCCTGTTTCCGGAAAGCCGCCATTACACCTGATACGGTAAGCACCTTTCCAAGGAGTCTCTGGGCCCTCTTTATGAGACCTATGATTGTTGAGTACTCACCGGTCTGAATCTTTCCAAGCAATGTTGTCCGGTTTATGACCCTTGGATTCCCGGTAATTGCTCCTACCCTCGGAAACTTGATGAAATGCCAGGCAAACCATTTGAGCGCGTTTCTGTCGATAAGGGCATCTGCGTCCAGAGTAAGGATCAGTTCCCCCTTTGAAACCAGGACTCCCACGTTTAATGCATATGCCTTGCCCTGGTTCTCCCGTAGATAGACCGCCCTTATCCGGTCGTGCCTCTCCACGTATTCCTTGAGTATCGCGGCGGTTTCATCCGTGCTCCCGTCATCTATTGCGATAATTTCATATTCCGGATAATCCAGTTCCAGCAGTATGTCCAGGGTCTCCCTTATCTGGGCCTCTTCATTATGGCATGGGACGAGCACTGAAAACATCGGATATTTATCGAATTCCGGAATCTCCTGCCTGTTCCTCTCCTGTTTCCAGTAGAAAAGAACCCCACCCACTATCCAGACTATGCTCATGAGCAGAGGATAGAGATATACAAAATCACTCACAAAATACAGGATTCTCTCAATCATTTGTTGTCACCTTTGCGCTTCATTCCCTTCGTGGGAAAAAATGGATAGTCCTGCGTTGACATTTCAAGCCTTATCACCCTGAGTGCAGGCCTGTCCTTCCACAAATTGTCGGGGTAATAGGCTATGTGTATTCCGCCGGCAGCCGTCAGGTCCCTTATCCGGTTGATCAACTTTCCGTCGTCAATCCATGTTTTTTTCCGCCAGTCGTATGACTGTAATTTAAATACGGTCTTCTTCAGGGCGTTTCTCTCCTTCTTCGTGACCTCCACCAGCTTTTCAAGCCACACGGAAGGTTTCCGTACCCTTTCCATTTCAGGGTATGTCATCAAGACTACATAGTCATAGTTGCCAAGAAAAAGGCTGTAATCCTGGGCAAACCAGAGTTCGGATTCAGGATTCGTTACAACCGATGCATAGATGTTTCTGGCGAATTTCACATTGGGCCTGTATTTTCTGACACTCTCCATCAGGGATTTTGTAAAATCCACCAGGACCCCGGTCTTGTATCTCGTCCACTGCTTCATCAGTTCAGGGTCTTCATCGATGTTTTCATCCCGGAGGTCTGTTCCAAAGCGTTTTCTGTATTCCGCCAGGGCAGCAGGGCTGTAGTCTTCATAATCTGTCAGGTATGCATCGTCCTGGAACAGCACACCGTGTATCAGTGAATGGGCTGCAAGGTCTTCATAAAGCCGACGCATCGTCTCTTTCGCCATGCCACTGAAAGGACTGAGTCTCTTATACCACGACTTTTTATCCCCCGACCTGCTCATTACATAAAGCTCCTTGTTGAGCTTCCCCCCGGGCAATGCAATACTCAAAACCGGCATCCAGGCATAAACCTCCATGTCCCGGATCCTTATCTGATGTACTGCATGGCTGAAAAGATCAGCCTTCATAGGCAGGACCCTGTTCGGGAAATAGACGCTTTTCACATTACCGTCGCCGTCGGGATCAGAGAAGGCCTGAAGGAAGACCACATTCACCTTCATGGCTACCAGGCGGTCGATCAATCTCCCCAGGTTCCAGTCCGTCTTTTCATAGGAGTCGGGGTCGTATATCAGATCAAGGTCTACTTGGACGGCCCTCATGAAATACTGGTATTTGCTGGACTGGTTTACCATCTCAATGAACTCGTCCATGGGGGTGTTGAGTACAAAATTACGTCTTGTCTCGTATGGAGAATCAATATCAGCATATCCCTCTTCCGAGGTAAAACAGAGTTTGTAACCTCGCCTGACTGCTATCTGTCTGCTTGTGGCAGTATACTCTCCGTAAGGCCATACGATCGCCCTGGGTTTGAAGCCGAGATGTCTCATGAAGGCATCTTCCTGTCTTTCAAAGTCATCTTCAACCCTCTTTGTATATTCCTTCTCAGTCTCATAGGTTCTTGTGACGGGGTCGTAAGCCAGCAGGGAAAAGGCAGGACCTGTATTCCCCACGGAATTGTACTGGATACCTCTGTGCATTCCGTAGGAATGGGAAACCACCTCGACGAGTCTCTTCGATGCAACCTCTCGTATCTCCTCCCAGCTCATGGTTGGCTCCGGCAATGCCTTTGGCGGGGTCTCCACTATAGTGGCGCTGATCGCCACGACTGACGGGTATCCGAACTCTTCAAGGACAGGGACTATGAATTCCTTGTATGATAAATAGCCGTCATCAAAGGCGAGCAGAACGGGCTTTGAAGGTAGCTCCCCTTCCCCCCTGCCAGCCTTCAGGATCCCGTCAATGGAGACGGGATTGAAACCGTGGGTTTTCAGGTATTCCATCTGTTTGACGAACTCCTTTTTTGAGACGGTAAACTTGTCTTTCGGCTTTTCAACTATTCCGTGATAAACAAGAACCAGAAATTCTCCCTTTTTCATCTTCCCGGCAAGGGCCGAAGAGGTGGAATTCAGAACACCCGAGAGGATCAGAATAACCATAATCAATACCCTGAACATCAGAACCTCCCCCTGTAAGTTATATAAAAGGCGTAACTGTGTACAGGCTCGCCGTCATAGACCCGCCGCGCCAGTGTCAGGCCCCAGACAAGGGCCTGTGTATCCGAGAAGTCATAGTTGTGTTCGTACCGTAAAGCCCATATGGGTGCCGGATCGTAGCCTGACTGTTTATACATTCCTGCGGTAAGGAAGAGTTTCTGAAGGAATGCCCTGTTGTATATTCTCCAGTGGGTATACTCGGTCATCAGCGTCCCTGAGAGACTGATGTCATATTCCGGGTTGAAGTAGGGGGCATCCTCTCTTGAGTTAGTGGATGAATACAGTTCGAGGAAGAACCTCAGTTTCCAGTTGTTCTTTACATAGAGCCCCTGTTCATAGTTGATCATGCCCTGGAGCCTGTCATTACCGTCTGAGAAGTTGAAATAGGTCAGAGCTATCCCATACTCCCGCCATTCACTTTCCCTGTATGTTACTGCTGACTCCAGCTTGCTCGCCTCAATACCGGCCACCCGGGCCCTCAGGGAAATCTCTGTTGAGAAGGAGTCGTAAGAGAGACTGAGCCTCCAGTAGTCATCAGGGGTATAGAGGATCTCCGTATAGGAACCGAAGTCCTCTCCTGTGTCATAGTCAATGGAGAAGTGCTGTCGTACATGCCACCTGTTGTTGAATCTATGCTCCAGCCCGGCACCTATCCTCCTGTAATAAAAAGACCCTGGTGCTTCGTCTTCAAGGCTCTTCTGCCAGTGAAAGAACCCGTATGCGCGTGTATGAAGGCCGAGAGGCTGGTACAGTTCCGTCCTCAGCAGAATATCTTCAAAGCCGTCTTCGTCCCTGTAATAAACGAAATCACCCTTCAACTCTCTCATTTCTCCTATCTCAAGCTGACGAACCAGTTGATGGACATGCTTGTTCCGGGGATACTTCTTGAGCAGGCTCTCTGCCCCCTTCCTCGCCGCTTCCCTGTAGTCAACCTGGTCGAGCGAATACAGCTTGCCTATTCTGGCCTTCACATTATCGGGTTCAAGGGTGTTGATTATCCTGAATTCTCTGAGCGCCTTCCTTGGCCATCCACGCCAGAGGTATATGTGAGCAAGGCCGGTGCGGATACCCATATTGGCCGGTGCTTGCTCGCGTAATTTCCAGAAATGCTTCTCTGCCTCATCAAGTCTGTCTTCATAACCCAGCATCCAGCCCCTGACAACGGCAATCTCCAGCTTCCTCCAGTTGGGGAGCTGTTCCTTGCCCAGCATGTAAAGGTCCGGCTCTTCCCTGTCCAGCACGTCCAGCACCTCTCTTGCCTCATTGAACCTCCTGAGTTCCTGGAGGGTATAGAACTTTCCCAGCCTCCCGGTATATGATCGGGGGTTCTGGCTGAGGGCTTTGTTGAACAGATCGAGGGCCTTCTCCGGCTCCTCAAGATAAAGATACGCCTTTGCTGCATTCTCCAGCACCCACGGGGGAGGGGAAATCCCGTCATCCAGAAGTTCAGTATAGGCTTTCACCGCTTCCTTCATCTCAGTACTGTCAGCAAGGGCGACAATATAATCGAACCTTGCACGGCGGTTGCTTCTGTCCCCGAGAAGCAGGGGCAGGATCCTCCTGGCCACTTCAGACTCTTTCCAGCGGATTCGATCTACGGCCATGTCACCTTTGAATGTTATCTGCAGATCCTTTTCATCAGGCAGCATCCTCTCTGCCTTTTCAAGTGCCAGCGAAGGTGCTCCCAGGTCAGACAGTGCCATCAACCTTAACCTCAGTGCGACCTTCTGTCCAGGATGGCGTTGAAGGATACGGTCATACTGTTTAATGGCATCAAGGAACATTTCCGCCTGTTCATATACATAGGCGCGGGCAAAGGAGACCCTGATGTCTTCCTCCGGCAATCCGTCAAGGATCTCCAGCGCCCCGGCGGTCTCCCCTTCCCTGCCAAGACAGTAGGAAAGGCCCAGGGCCGCCCTGAAGTAACGAGGATTTCTCTTGAGGACGGAGTTGAAGTATTCCTTTGCCTTTACTGTATCTCCCTCCTTGAAATAGGCCCATCCTGCCTGACTCAGCAGGTTATCTGTCTGTTTGAGAGATTCTCCCTTTTCTTCCAGTACCTCTATCGCGGTTTTATACTCTCCGAGTGTTACCAGGGCTGAGATATAGTCCCCCGGAGCGCCTGATGCCTCCAGCCGGTTTAGAAGTTCAGCCCTTTCATCCCGGCTTAAGGAGGTGATAAGCCCCTCAATCTCCCGGTTGATATCTTCTTCGTCTCCTGTCCTGTTATAGATCCGGAGTGCTTCTGCATATTCGCCCATTTCAAACAAAAGGCGAGCCTTGATCCTCTGAAGTTCCCTGCTGTCCTGGAGAGGAAGATTCTCGAGATATTCGAGGGCCCTTTCCGGCTCCCCTTTCTTGTTCAGGCTCAACACGAGCCCTTTCATGGCCTCCCGGTCTGCTGGCGCCTTCTCAAGGGTGATTTCATACAGGGTTGCAGCCCTGCTGTATCTTCCGGTTTCGTAGTAGGCCTTTGCTACATTTCTCAAAAGGTATGCCTTGAAGGGAAATGTGGAAGGCAGCCCTTCAAAGAGCTCTATGGCCTCATCCCAGTTGTTTTTCCAGACGAGAATAACAATGTAGTCTGAAGTGGCCCGGGGATGCTTTAACGGGTTTCTTATATAAGGCGAGAGCATCGAGAGGGCGTCATCATACTTTCCTTCTTCTATTAATGCCTTTATCTTTTGGGTCCCGTTTCCTGTACCGTCTGCCGTTTTCTCTGACTCCCCGGCAGATATATCAAGGGAGAGGAGTACAAGAATCATGCAAGCCAGGAATGCCACATGTGGCCTCATTCCTTTTCTAACCACTGTCTTCCCAGCTTATCCAGGGCATTCCGACCTTCTTTCTTTCCAGGTGTCCTTGCTTTTGCATTTAATGGGAGAGATACTGCTCACCATCCCACTTCCTGTGGCACTGCTGCGTTATCTTTTTGGTGTGCATTAATTTTTCTGTTTAACTTTTCTGAACGTACACCCACCCCTCTGACTTCATTGTAGCACAATCCAGACTTTATATG
>WFTX01000200.1 GCA_015485235.1 Nitrospirota bacterium
CCCTTATTTCCCTTTTGGCCCTCCTGCGTTCAAGGAACAGGCGCTCATGATCCTTCATACCTTTTCGATCTTTGACGGGATCGGGATAAAGACGGAAAGGAGGCTCTGGGAAGAGGGGGTCCTTACATGGGATGATCTGATGGATCTGGGAGAGGTCCCTTTCTGTTCCACCAGGCGGCTTGATATCATGAGGGAGTCGGCATGCTACCTGAGTGAGGAACTCAGGCGGTCAAACCCGGAGCCCTTTGCATCGTATCTGAGGCAGCGGGACCACTGGAGGCTTTTTGAGAGGTTCAGAGGGGGCATTGCCTGTCTTGATATTGAGACAAACGGCCTGCCCCAGGGCAGGGGCGGAAAGGTGACAGTCGTGGGGATATACAGAAGGGGTGAATATATTCCCCTTGTGCAGGGAGAGAATCTTTCTGCCGAGAGCATATCCTCTGCCCTGAAGGGGGTGAAACTGATTGTAACCTTCTTTGGTGCAGGCTTTGACATACCCTTTTTGCGGAGGGCCTATCCAGGTGTTGAGTTCAGGGTTCCCCATTTCGACCTCTCCTTCGGTGCAAGGAGGCTGGGTATAAGGGGAGGGCTGAAGAAGATCGAGGCCCTCTTCGGCCTTTCCCGGACTGAAGGGATAAAGGGGCTTGACGGCTATGACGCCGTTCTGCTCTGGCGGGCCTGGAGGAGGGGGCAGGCAGAAGCCCTGGAGAGGTTGATAGAGTACAACAGGGCTGACACTGTGAACCTCCTTTCTCTCGCTGAGAGGCTCTACAGCCTCCTGAGGGAATCAACAGGCATAGAGAGGTTTCTTGGTAATGGGAGACCGGTTCAATAACGGAGAGGTGCTGGGCGGTTTCCTTGTCTATCTCTCCGTTGAGAGGGGGAGGGCGGAAAACACCATTCTCTCCTATGAGAGGGACCTCCGGCAGTTCATTTCCTTTATTGGTGAAAGGGGCAGGAGGATCCCCGACTACTCACGAAGGGAGATAACCGCCTTCATGGAACATCTCAGGGGAAGGGGGTACAGTTCATCCTCCCTTTCGAGATACCTCTCCTCGATCAGGTCATTCTCGAGGTATCTTGTCCTTGAAGGGGTGAGGGAGGACGATCCCACCGAGGAGATCCGGAATCCCAGGAGATGGGAGAGGCTGCCCAGGGCGGTTACTGTTGAAGACATGGAGAAGATTCTCGGGGCTGTCAGGGAAGGGAGGTTCTGGCAGAGGGACCTCTGCATGATCGAACTGATGTATGCTGCCGGGCTCAGGGTGAGCGAACTGGTCTCCATGAGGGTAGAAGACATCAACCTGGAAGCAGGCTTTGTGAGGGTCTTCGGTAAGGGTGGGAAGGAGAGGGTAGTCCCGTTGAGTCCCCGGACAGCGCAGAGGATAGGTGATTACATGAAGACTCTGAGGAGGGAACTCCTCAGGGGACGGGAATCGGCCTGGCTCTTTCTCAGCCAGAGGGGCGGTCCCATGACCCGCCAGAGGTTCTGGCAGGCCCTGACGGGCTACGCAAGGAAGGCAGGTCTGAAGGTCTCTCCCCATGTGCTCCGCCACTCCTTTGCCACCCACCTTCTTGAAGGCGGGGCGGATCTCCGGTCGGTCCAGAAAATGCTGGGCCATGCAGACATATCAACAACCCAGATTTACACTAAAGTCACCATGGAGAGGCTGCAGAGGGTCTTTGAGAAGTTCCATCCGAGGGCATAAAAGCAGGTCGAGGCCAAGGCTGAGGTGAAGCATGTAGCGGATAGCGGGTAGCGTGGAGTGGGTAGCGGGAAAAGACAGGTTAAGGTTGAGGTTTAGTAACCTGACAAACTAATACACCAATAACCAATAACCAATAACCAATGGTAAGGGAGTTAGAAGATATCTTCGGTATTTAAGGAGAAGCCTTTCAGAAGTTTTGAAGCAACCTTTCCTTTCACTACTTTCCTTTCGGTCAGAACAAAACCTTTGTCTGTGTTTTCATAAATTTCGACACTTTTTTCCATGGGGTCAACTAACCAGTATTCCTTTACACCTGTTCGTTCATAAACCTTCTTCTTGTGCTTCATGTCATAATAAGCGGTGGAAGGGGAGAGTATCTCAATCACAAGATCAGGGGGCCCCTCAATCTTTTTTTCTCTGATTATTCCTGTGTTTTCCTTTGAGATATATATTATGTCAGGCTGATAGGTCTCGGTATCTGTGAGGTACACATCAACTGGGGCGTTAAAGACCTCACCAAGACCGTTCTCTGTTACAAACCTGAACAGGTCTGAGGCTATCTTTAAAGAGACTTTCTGATGATATGGTTCTGGTGCTGGCGTCAAAACGAGTTGCCCTCCAATCAGTTGATATGGTGCACCCTCAGGGAGTTGTTCGTAGTCTTTATAAGTAAAGAATTTTTCTTTTTCAATAAGAGTGGGCATCTCTGAATCCTCTAAAGGCATTATATAATGAAAAGAGATATTATTTCAAACCACCATAAAGAATAGAATGTGCCGTTAGGTGGAAGATTCTGGTGGGGTTAATGGCTTCACTCTCAGGGGGATCTTGAGAAGGGTCTCCGCACCTTCAGGGTCTCCTGCTATAACTGTAATAAGGTACTCATCCCTGTCCGGAGCTTCAGTAAGGGTCCAGGCTACCTTGCCATCAGCATCTATAGTCATTCCCTC
>WFTX01000201.1 GCA_015485235.1 Nitrospirota bacterium
GGGTAAACGAGCCTGTGTACCCGATAGAGCATGCAAGCGGTGCCCATCTCACGGCAGGGGGGGTGTGGGTGAATGCCTCAAGCCGGGAGTACAAGGATGGGATAACTCCACTGACAGAAAGGGAGGCGATGGAGGCCCTTGAGGGGCTTGAGCCTGTGAGGTTCAGGTATAAGAAGGACAACACAGAGGAGTATGTGGGGTTCATAGCAGAGGATGTGCCTGATCTGGTGGCAACGAATGACAGGAAGAGCCTCAGCCCCATGGACATAGTGGCAGTGCTTACGAAGGTGGTGCAGAAGTTGAAGGCAGAGAATGAACAGATCAGGGCTGAGAATCAGCAAATCAGGGCTGAACTGCTCCAGAGGATTGCAGTGCTTGAAAGACAGATGAGATTTATGACCTCTGTAGCAAGCAAATGAAAATCAAGGCAGAACAGAGAACTCGATGAAACTGTAACATGAGGTGAACTCAGGAAAAAACCTCTTTCAGGACTTCGCTGAGGGTCTTGATATCTCCATCACCAATGGTCCTTGCATCCAGGATGATCCGGTCATCCCTTATCCTGCAGATGACAGGAGGGGATGACCTCCTCAGCCTCTCCTCCATGGAGAAGAGGGAATTCTCCGGTCTTAAGGAGACTACAAAGGTGGGGAGGTTGATTCCCGGGAGCGAGCCGCCGCCTGCCTGGGAGAAATCCTCTTCCATCCTTATATCAAGTCCGGCAGGAAGCCCTTTCCTGAGTTCCCTGTAAATCCTTCGGGCCCGCTTTTTAACTGACTCAGGTGCTTCAGTCAGCATCCTGAGGACAGGGATGTTTTCCCTTGCCCTTTCCTGATCGAGGTATTCGATCAGGGTTGCCTCGAGGGCGGCAAGTGTGATCTTGTCAGGCCGGAGCGCCCTTGTAAGGGGATGCCGGCCGACCTCTTCTATCAGGGTCTTCCTGCCCGCGATTATCCCTGCCTGGGGTCCCCCGAGGAGCTTGTCTCCGCTGAAGGTGACGATATCAGCCCCATCCTCGAGAACATCCTTCACAAGGGGTTCACCTCTGATCCCGTATTTCTCCAGTGGGAAGAGACAGCCGCTCCCAAGGTCAAACATCACCGGGATTCCCCTCTCCCTCCCGAGACGTGCCAGGTCCCCGATGGGGACATCCCCGGTAAACCCTATGATCCTGAAGTTTGACTGATGGACCTTCAGTAGAAGGCCCGTCTCTTCTGATATGGCATCAGCGTAATCACGGAGGTGTGTCTTGTTGGTGGTTCCCACTTCTCTGAGCAGAGCGCCCGACCGGGCCATCACATCGGGTATCCTGAAGGAGCCCCCTATCTCAACCAGCTCCCCTCTCGAAACGATGGCCTCCCGGCCTGATGAAAGGGCTGCAAGGCAGAGAAGGACGGCGCCGGCATTGTTGTTTACCACAAGGGCGTCTTCAGCCCCTGTCAACTCGGTTATGATCCACCGGATGTTTTCATAGCGTTTTCCCCTTCTGCCCTCAGTGAGGTTATACTCCAGGTTGGAGTAGTCCCGGGCGATCCCGGTCATGCTCTGAATCGCCCTTTCCGATAGAGGGGCCCGGCCAAGGTTGGTATGTATTATTATTCCGGTGGCATTGATAAGGGGTCTGAGTTTCGGGCTCACGAAATCCGTTATGGCCTCTTCGATCTCCGCCATAAGGGTGTTCTCAGAAAGGTCAGGTTCCTCACCACCAAGGATCTGCTGCCGTTTGCTGTCTAAGACGCTTCTGATCCCCTCTGTTACGGCGATACGGGGAAAACGGGAAAGCCATTCTTCGCCTGATCTGCCCTTCAGTATCTCGTCAACCGACGGGAGGTTCCGGAGAAGTTTCCGGACCTTTTCATTTTTGGCACCCATGTAGGATATACTATCCTTCAATGAGATCTTTGTCAAGCATTAATCTCGTTAGTCTCGTTTGTCTGGTTGATTTGGTTGGTAAAATACGTTCAACGTTCGACGTTGGTTTCGTTGGTCTGGTTTATTTCGTCTATCTCGTTGATTTCGTTGGTTTCGTTGATAAAAGAGCGGGAAAGGTGGAATGCGAGAAAGGGAAAACGTTCTACGCTGATACGTTCGACGTTCTGAGTCCCTAAAAAGATAGAAATGTTGAATGCGCACGAAATAGACGAAATGAACGAGATCAACGAGATAGACAAGATGAACGCGGGAAATGACCAATGAGAGCCTTTGCCCGATAACCAAATACACCAATATACCAATATGGAGGATACCCATGATAGAAAGGGATAAACTGGAGAGATACCTTGAGAAAAAGTACGGCGATGTAGAGATAAAGGAGTTCACAAGACTTGGTGCCGGGGTTCACGGGACCGGGTTTTCCCTTGTTCTCAGGACACCCGAAGGGGTTAAGGAGTATGTCATCAAAGACCTCATGCCGGAAGGGCTCGGCCATGACTATCCCTCTGACAGGGCCCAGGTCTTCCTGCTCGCCCTTGACGAGTACGGGAACCTTCCAGGCCATGTGAAGGCCGTGGATGTGCTTTCACTCCTGCCTGACGGCGAACTCCGTTCCATCGGTGGCGGAAAGGAGTATTTTCTCCTGATGGAGAAGGCCGATGGTGTGAACTACTTTACTGACCTTGAAGAGATGAAGGACAAGGAACGCCTCGACCAGAAAGACCGGGAGAGGATTTTCGGGATGGTCCGTTACCTTGCCGGGATACATGCGGTGAAAAAGGACTCGAGGTCCCTCTACTGGCGGAAGATAAGAGACACCATAGGTCACGGTGAGTGCCTGATGGGGGTCTTCGACTCCTATCCCGACGGGCATCTGAGTTACGAGGAGATGGGGGAGATAGAGAAACTATGTATAGACTGGAGGGCCAGACTCAAGAAAACAGGGGGAAGGCTCTCCCAGATACACGGCGACTTCCATCCCGGGAATATCTGGTTCAGGGACGGGGATTTCATCCTTCTTGACAGGAGCAGGGGGCCCTGGGGAGACCCGGCCGATGATGTTACGGCCCTCACGATCAACTATATCTTCTATTCCATCATGTATCATGATTCCGTAACAGGGGCTTATAAGGAGGCACTTGAACTCTTTTACGATGCGTATATCTCTGAAACCGGGGACAGGGAACTCCTCCATGTAGTCCAGCCCTTTTACGCATTCCGGGGAGCGGTGGTCGCCCACCCCGTTTTCTATCCCCAGTTACGGCCTGATCAGAGAGGAAAGGTCCTGGACCTCGTAAGAAATATCCTGAAAAGGGATGTCTTCAATCCTGCTGGAGTGAACGAATTATCTTGACGTTGCCCGTTGGTATGCTTCCGGGGTGGGCTCTGAAACTTTCATTATCAACACCTGATCGTTCAAGAAAGCGCTTCCCTGTGTCGGCTCGGCAGAGACCGAACGGACATTTCTACTTAAAACACCCTTTATACAACTGATCAAGCCTGTTAAGGCACTGTCCATAACAGACTTCCTTTTCTCAGACATGACCGGCGCTTTATAATGTAAAGTTTCAGAGCCCACCCCGGATAGCGATACAGAGAGGGAAGGCTCTGTGAGTCTACTTTCCCTGCCTTTGGAAAACAGAGACGAAACAGGAGGGTTTATTACTTGAGTAAATGCATTTATTAATTAATCTGATAAATTGTCCTTGACTTATCCGTATCCCGCATGGTATTAATTATAGGTTTTTTGACCCGCATTCTGGTCGAATAAATTCTCTCAGACGGGAGGAGAAATGGCACTTCTCACATTCAAGGGCGGGGTACACCCCCCTCATCATAAAGAACTTTCAGCCGGGGCGGAAATCCGGGAACTTCCTGCTCCCAAACTCCTCTATATACCCCTGAGCCAGCATATCGGTGCACCCTGTAATGCTGTGGTTGAGGCAGGACAGGAGGTTAAGAGGGGTGAGTTGATAGGAGAGCCCACGGGATTTGTTTCATCCCCTGTACATTCTTCCGTATCCGGAACGGTAAAGGAGATCACCACGATCACAAACCCCATGGGGAGGACCGTTCCGGCGGTCGTGATAGAGAATGACGGCAGGGATGAATGGGCTCCGCTGAAAGACACACCGGAATACATGAACCTGTCACCGGAAGAACTGAAGGAGAAGATAAAGGATGCCGGGATAGTCGGGATGGGTGGCGCTACGTTTCCCACCCATGTCAAGCTCTCGCCGCCCAAGGAGAAGCCCGTTGATGTGGTAATAATCAACGGTGCCGAGTGTGAGCCCTATCTTACGGCTGACCACAGACTGATGGTCGAGAGGCCAGAGGATGTGATTGAAGGCCTGAAGATCCTGATGCGGGTCCTTGGCGTAAGCAAGGGTCATGTAGGGATCGAGAGCAACAAGCCCGATGCGATAGAGAAGATGAAGGCTGCGGCTTCAGGGGAGCCGGGTATTGAGGTAAATGTACTGGAGGTCAAGTACCCGCAGGGTGCTGAGAAGATGCTGATAAAGGCGATTCTTGACAGGGATGTCCCCGCAGGCGGGCTCCCAATGGATGTGGGTGTTGTGGTCCAGAATGTTGGGACCGCCGTTGCGATCTATGAGGCCTGCCGGTACGGAAAGCCCCTGATCGAGCGGGTGGTAACCGTGACGGGAGAGGGAGTGAAGAACCCGTCAAACCTCCTTGCAAGGATCGGTACACCCATAAGAGAACTGATAGAGGACTGCGGCGGGCTGACGGACAGCCCGAAAAAGGTGATCCTCGGCGGGCCGATGATGGGATTTGCCACATTCGACCTCGATCTGCCGGTTACAAAGGGGACGTCGGGTGTGCTTGTACTCTCAGAGAGGGAATATGTGGATTCCGAGAAGTTCGGCCCCTGTATCCGGTGCGGCCGGTGCATTGATGCCTGCCCCATGGGCCTGATGCCTTCAATGCTCAGCATCTTTGCCGAAAAGGGGCACTATGAGGATACAAAGGAGTACAATATCTTTGACTGCTTTGAATGTGGAACCTGCACCTATGTCTGTCCTGCAAAAAGGCCTATCGTCCAGCTTATACGGCTTGCGAAATCAATGGTTAAACGATGATAAAAGGAGTATGAGTCATGGCTGTTGCTAAGAACGAACATGAACTTGTTGTAACAGTAAGCCCCCATATCCGGAGTGATGTGACGGTAAACAGGATAATGTGGACTGTCACTCTGAGCCTTCTGCCGGCATTTGTGATGGGTGTCTATTACTTCGGTCCGAGGGCGATCTACATAACCGCCCTTTGCATAGCAGGCTCCCTTTTCAGTGAGTGGCTCGTTGAGAAGATGACCAGCCGGGAACTCACCCTCGGTGACGGAAGCGCCTTTCTCACAGGTCTTCTCCTGGGGATGAACATGCCGGCTACCATACCTTTCTACATCCCTCTGGTGAGTTCCTTTGTGGCCGTTGCCATAACCAAGCAACTCTTCGGAGGGCTCGGATACAATATATTCAACCCGGCCCTGATAGGGAGGGCATTCGCCCTTATCACATGGCCCAGGGCGATGACCAACTGGATGGAGCCGACGGCTGCCTTTGTGGGACTTGATGCCAAGACTACTGCAACCCCTCTGGGGCTCCTCAAGGAAGAGGGGATGCACAAGCTCCTCGAAGTCTTTGGAGACAAGATGAACCTCTACACCCAGTTGCTGATCGGTCACAGGGCAGGTTCCCTTGGTGAGGTCTCGGCCATCGCCATAATCATCGGAGGACTCTTCCTTTTATACAAGAAATACATCTCATGGCATATCCCGGTATCCTTCCTTGCCACTGTTGCGGTCTTTGCATGGATCTTCGGCGGGAAGGAGGGCTTTTTCACTGGGGACCCGATAGTTCACCTCCTGAGCGGCGGGCTGATGCTCGGTGCCTTTTTCATGGCCACCGATTATGTGACCTGTCCATCCATCAGGCGGGGGCAGATAGTCTTTGGTATAGGGTGCGGACTGCTTACCATCCTGATAAGGCTGAAGGCAGGTTACCCTGAAGGTGTGATGTTTGCCATACTCCTGATGAACTGTTTCAGCCCCCTTATTGACAGGAGCATGAAGTCAAAGGTCTTTGGTGCCAGAAGGGAGGTAAAGAAGTGACATTCAAGGATATACTGAAGATCACATTCAACCTTGCGGTGCTTTATATAGCCGGGGGGCTCCTCCTTGCTGCGGTCTATGCAAAGACCTCACCCGTAATATTCAAGAAGAATGAACAGGAAAAGAGAGAGGCCCTCCAGAGGATGATGCCCGATGCCGATGAAATAACAAAACTGGGTGATTGGGCCCCTCACGAGAAGCATGCAGAGTACTACGTAGCAAAGAAGTGCGGGGAGGTAAAGGTCAGGACGGTGGAGGATGAAAAGACAGGGGAACAGAGAGAAGAAAAGGAATGTATCAATCCTGAGGTCATAGGTTACATCGTCCAGAGCTTTGGTAAAGGTTACTCAAGTTATATAAATATACTCTTTTCCGTGGATAACAACTTTGTTGTGAAGAAGATAGACATACTCCATCATGCCGAAACCCCTGGCCTTGGTGATGAGATCGTGCTTGATTACTTCAAGAAGAGGCTCCAGGGGAAGGATCTGGATCATCTGAAGGTTGTAAAGACCGCATCAGAGGAGTATGTCCAGGCCATTACCGGCGCAACGATCTCTTCAAGGGCGGTCACAGAGGACGGTGTGAAAAAGGGGCTTGAGTTCCTGATCAACGCCCTTGAGAAAGGAGAGGTGGAACATGGATCATGAAGAAAAGATCAGCTATCTCCAACTGATAAAGAACGGTATATTCAAGGAAAATACCATTTTCCGGCTTGTTATCAGTCTCTGCCCTTCCATTGCGGTTACCAACAGTGTGAGGAACGGCTTTCTCCTGGGCGTGGCCGTCCTCTTTGTCCAGTCCATGGTGAATGCCACGGTGGCCCTCCTGAGGAAATTCATTCATCCGAGGATAAGGATTCCCATCTTCATGCTCATCATTTCGGGCTGGGTGACCTTTGTGGACATGATAATGGCCGCCTATGCAAGGGCAGCCTACAAGGAGATAGGCCTTTATATCCAGATCATCGTGGCCTTTGCGTCCATCCTTGCAAGGGCGGAGATGTTCGCAAGCAAGAACAGGGTTGTCCCGGCATTCTTCGACGGGCTTGGCTCAGGCCTTGGTTTCCTTGTGGCCCTTGTGCTGATAAGCTTCTTCAGGGAACTCCTCGGTAAGGGTTCTGTTGCAGGTATCCCCATAGTCCATGCCAAACCGATGCTCATAATGATACTCCCGACCGGAGGTTTCCTTGTCGTCGGCCTGCTGATGGGGTTCTTCAACTGGATAGACATGCGGTTTTACGGTGGTAAGGGCGCCGGAGGCGCCGGAGGGCACTGACGGAGGGATTGCCTTTTGTCATGCCTTAATGGGATAATAAACAAACGAATTGGTTTGTTTATTGCTGAATAGCAGGAAAGACTGGAGGATTTTATGGAGAAGGAATTCATAAAACTTTTTGAACTCTTCATAGCCGCCTCGGTGATAAACAACTTTGTCTTCACCCGCTTTCTGGGGCTCTGCATCTTCTTTGGTGTATCAAAGAAGATGGAGACGGCTATCGGGATGAGCATCACCTTCACATCCGTGATGGTTGTTGCGGCTGCGCTTAGCTGGCTCGTCTTCTACTATATTATGGTCCCCCTTGAGATTACATTCCTGAAGATAATAATCTTTATCGGGATCGTGGCCGCCTTTGTGCAGGCCTCTGATACTATCATGCGGAAGGTAAGCCCGGGGCTCTATTACAAACTGGGCGTGTATCTTGCACTTATATCCACCAACTGTATAATCATCGCCGTTCCCCTGATAAATACCGGTGAGAAGTACAACTTCCTCGAGAGTCTCTCCTTCGGGCTTGGCTCCGGTATCGGTTTTGCGATAGCCCTTACCGTGATGGCAAGCATCCGGGAGAAGCTGGAACTTGCCGATGTCCCGAGACCCTTCAGGGGGATGCCGATAGCCTGGGTTACGACAGCACTGATATCCCTTGCATTCATGGGCTTTTCCGGTCTTATTACGCTATAGAAAGACCCGATGGGAGGTTCTGAAACATGATAGATTTAGGTTCCATACTTGACCTGCTTGGCTCGTTCAATCTGGCAGAGCTTGTCAACCATATCCCCCTTCCCCATGTAGGTGTCGGAGGCGGCATTGAGGCGAAGGAGAGCGTTGATTTTCTGAGGACGATCGGATTCACCTTTGTGTTTGTTCTCGGCGTAGGCGGGGTCTTCGGCCTCGGCCTTGCCTTTGCAGCAAAGAGGTTTTCCGTAAAGAGGGACCCCCGGATTGATCAGGTGAGAGAGCATCTTGCCGGTGCCCATTGCGGTGCCTGTGGCTATCCGGGCTGTGAACAATATGCAGAGGCCGTTGTCCAGAACGAGGATGTCCCCCCCAACCTCTGTACCCCTGGAGGAGAGAAGTCGGCAAAGATGGTTGCCCTGATAACCGGAAAAGAGCCGATCAAGGCAGAGCCGCAGTTCTCAAGAATAATGTGTCAGGGGGACTGGTCGAAGTCGAAGAAGAGGTTCAAGTACGAAGGGGTTCAGGACTGCAGGGCCGCCGTCCTGGCAGGCGGGGGAGACAAGTCCTGCATATACGGCTGTCTCGGTTACGGTACCTGTGAGAGGGTCTGCCCCTTTGATGCGATACACATGAATGAAAACCACCTTCCCGTTGTTGATATGGGGAAATGCACGGGCTGCAGGAAGTGCGAGGCGGCCTGCCCGAAGAAGGTGATAGAGATCCTCCCGGGGAGCAAGGCCGTGCTCGTGGCATGTCATTCCCGGGACCGGGGGGCCGACACGAGGAAGAACTGCCAGATCGGCTGCATCGCCTGCGGGGCCTGTGTGAAGGTCTGCCCCTTTGATGCCCCGAGTATAAAGGATAATTACTCTGTTATAGACCTGGATAAGTGCCGGGTCTGCGGGCTCTGTGTCAGAAAGTGTCCTACAAAGGCTATCGTGGATCACATGCCCACAAGGCCGAAGGCGTTCATCATTGAGGAAAAATGCATCGGCTGTAATGCCTGCATGAAGGTCTGCCCTGTGAATGCCGCCTATGGCGAGCTCAAGAAGGTCCATACCATTGATCAGTCAAAGTGCATCGGATGCGGTATCTGTACTGCAAGATGCCCGAAGCAGGCGATTGACGGGACCTTCAATGCCCGTGAGGTCTTTGAAAAGGCCGAGGCCAAAAGGAAGGCGAAAGCGGCACAGGCCGCCTGAGGCTGACCATATAATCCTAATAATAAAAGGGGCAAGGTCCAGTAGGCCTGCCCCTTTTGTTTTGCAACCTGAGAGGGATTCCCCCCCGCCTCCTCTTTATCTTCAACATAATATCGTCCTGTTAGGATAGAATAATATTAGACCTGTATTGAGCGATCTACTATCAAAGGGGCAGGTGCAGGCGTTTCGTAACCCCATTTAATGCAATGGATATGAGATATAAAAGGAGAGAAGAAGATTTCTGGAAATCCCGCCTGGGAAATCACTCAATTCGGGTAGGGATACTGACGGGAGGATAGAGCCCTATGAAGTGGAGGACGTTCATAGTATTGCTGATTCTTCCATTGGCCCTCTCCTGTGCCCCGGTCATAAAGCGGGACCTGATGAGCCGGGCTATCGTAAATCCCTCTCTGAAGGCACTCCAGAAGGATCCGGACAGATACAGGGGCAGGCTCTTTGTCATGGGCGGGAAGATCGTAAGAACACGGGTCACTGACGAGGGCTCCCTTATAGAGGCAGTAGCCCTGCCCGTTGATGACTACGGGTACATAAGTGACTACCCCTATACTGGAGGAAGGTTCATAGCCAGGCTGAAGACCGAAGCGGGGATACTCGATCCCGCCATGTTCAGGAAAGACCTGGAGGTGACCGTAGCCGGTGTCTTCCGGGAACTCAGGGAAGGAAGGATTGATGAGGCCCGGTATCTCTTCCCACTCTTTGATATTGAGGAGATCCACCTGTGGGAAGAGGCGGAACCCACCTACTACATAATCGAACCATTTCCCGGCTGGTTCTATTATCCCTATCCCGCCTACCCCTATTACAGACGGGGATACCGCTGCCGGGCTCCCGGATATCCCTGCTGGTAGGAGAAAAGGTTGCCAGTTCAGAAATACTGGAGTATAATTGCTACGGTCGATGTGAGGACCACCGCCCGGGTATAGCCGATCCATATCTGTAGCCTCCTGAGCATGATCCCCGAGCCCTTACAGGTGTAATACCAGACATAGCAGGCGGAAAAAAGGAGTGTGAAGACAGGAAAGAGGTCCTGAATATTCCACTCCATAGAGAAGATCTCTGCATAAAGCCCCCTCTGGTCCCTGATTACTATCGCACCGATGCTCAGGATGAAGAGGATGAGCCCGCGGTAAAGAGAGCCCACGATAAACTTCACATACTGTCTCAATTTCTCGTCTCTCATCCTTCGCCTCCTGAGTATGGTTCTTCCGGGAGCAGCCTGTTACTTATATTATCGGACAAAAAGCAAAATACTGCAACCTCAGGGTGGAACCCCAGATTGCCGATAGAAAAAATGTCCCACCAATAAAGGGCAGGAGGGCATAGGGTTTGAGCGGTTTCAGGCAATCTATGATCTTCACCAGGAAGGTGAAGCAGATTGCCTGCCTCGGAGCAGGGGTCCCCGAAAAGTCGAAGACTTTTTGGGGTATGGCTGCCCTGGATGGCCTGCGAGAATGAGGCGAAAAGCCTATAC
>WFTX01000202.1 GCA_015485235.1 Nitrospirota bacterium
TCTTCATGAACAGGGTTCAGCCACGAGTGCAGAAAGACCACTGCCACGGAGTCGAATGCTTCAGGGTCAAGTCCGGTAAGGATGCCTTCAGCCTCATCAGCACTGAACGGCTGGATCACCTTCCCTTCAGCATCTGTCCTTTCGGGAATCTCGATTACTGCGGAATAGAGTTTTTCAGGCCTTCCAGGACAGAGGCTGAAGATATCGTTTCTCTGCTGATATCCTATCTCCAGAAGATCCCTGAATCCCTTTGTTATGAGGAGGAGGGTCTTCCCTCCCCTTCTTTCAAGGAGGGCATTGGTGGCTACGGTTGTCCCTATGCGGACACCTCCGATTTTCTCTGTCGGGAGAGATGTCTCCCGGGGAACTTTGAGGATTCTCCGGATACCCTCTATTGCCGGGTCCGGATATTCAGGGGAGCGGGAGAGGATTTTGAGACAGTGGTAAGTGCCTGACGGATCAACCCCGATCACATCAGTAAACGTTCCACCCCTGTCAATAGCAAACCGCCAGGCAGGTATTGGCGAATGTTTATTGGTCATCAGGTCATTTTCTCTGCAGCCGGTTTTGACATACACAATAAATATATGTAAAATAATATGATTTTCTGAAAACAATTATCAAGGCGGAAAAATTGTGAACCGGAAGGTTTTCCCATGAACTACTTCAGATACAGGAATGGACTCCTCCATGCCGAGGATGTCCCCGTTGACCTTCTGGCCGGGGAGTACGGGACACCTCTCTACGTATACAGTGCCAGGACCCTTGAGAGGCATTTCAATGCCTATGAAAAGGCCTTTGAGAGGTTTCCCCATATAATCTGCTATGCCGTGAAGGCGAACTCCAATTCGGCCATACTGAGGCTCCTTGGAAGCCTTGGTTCAGGGGCGGATATCGTCTCGGGTGGTGAACTCTACAGGGCGCTCAGGGCCGGGATCA
Organism: Nitrospirota bacterium; assembly: GCA_015485235.1. Classification (GTDB taxonomy): domain Bacteria; phylum Nitrospirota; class Thermodesulfovibrionia; order Thermodesulfovibrionales; family JdFR-85; genus WFTX01. Next base: position 940 of record WFTX01000202.1, read on the forward strand.
GTCCCCGGAAGATCGTCTATGCAGGGGTGGGAAAAAGGGATGATGAGATCGAGTATGCCCTGAAGAAGGGGATACTGATGTTCAACATTGAGTCAGCAGAGGAGATGGTGAGGATAGACGAGATTGCAGGAACCCTCGGAAAGAAGGCTCCCATAGCACTCAGGATTAACCCTGACATAGACCCTGAGACCCATCCCTATATCTCCACAGGACTGAGGAAGCACAAGTTCGGGATACCCATAGAGGAGGCCGTCGAATACTACAGGAGGGCACGAGGGCTGAAGAACACCCGTATAATAGGTGTCCACAAGCATATAGGTTCCCAGATAACCACTATAACTCCCTTTGTAGATGCCCTCGAGAGGGTGCTTGTCCTGATAGACAGGCTCCGGGAGGAAGGTATAGAGATAAGGTATCTTGATATTGGAGGAGGGCTTGGTATCAGGTATTCCGATGAGAGTCCTCCCCATCCGGGCCAGCTTGCCAGGAAGATATCTCCGCTTCTCAGGGGCAGGGACCTGACGGTCGTTCTTGAACCGGGCCGCTCCATTGTGGGGAATGCTGGGATCATGGTGAGCAGGGTTCTGTACCTGAAGGAGGGCGAAGAGAGGACCTTTGTGATCGCCGACGGGGGGATGAACGACCTGATGCGGCCGACCCTTTACGACGCCTATCACGAGATAGTGCCAGTCAGGAAGAGGAGACGGAAGAAGATGACTACCGATATAGTCGGTCCCATATGCGAGTCCGGCGATTTTCTTGCACGGGGAAGAGTGATCGAGTCTCTCTCAAGGGGAGACCTTATAGCGGTTCTGAGTGCCGGTGCCTACGGGTTTTCCATGGCTTCAAACTACAACAGCAGACCCCGTGCCGCAGAGGTTATGGTGAGGGGTGATGAGCATTACCTGATAAGGAAGAGGGAGGAGTACCGCGACCTGGTCAGAGGAGAGGAAATCCCGGAGTTTCTGAGGTGAGATGAAGATAGAATTTACAAAAATGCACGGTCTCGGGAATGATTTCATCCTGATTGACGGGATAAGGAATCAGGCCCTGGCCGGCTTCAGTGATGAGGAGCTCTCCACCCTATCCATATTTCTCTGTAAGAGACGGTTCGGTGTCGGGGCAGACCAGTTGCTTCTTCTCGTTCCTTCTGATAAGGCCGATTTCAGGATGAGGATATTCAATGCCGATGGCTCGGAAGTGGAGATGTGTGGCAACGGTATCAGATGTTTTGCAAAATACATATGGGATTCCGGACTCAGTGACAAGGATATTCTTGAGGTGGAGACTATGGCAGGTAACATACTCCCTGAGAAACGGGGGGATCTGGTCAGGGTGAATATGGGACTTCCACGGTTCAGGCCTGATGAGATCCCCCTCTATGCTGAAGGCATTGAGAACCTGCCTGGTGATGAGATCATTGATTTCCCCCTTGAGGTTGAGGGGGAAACCTTCAGGATATCCTGTCTCTCCATGGGCAACCCCCATACAGTGATAGTGGTGGACGATGTAAAGACCTTTCCTGTGAGTTACTTCGGTCCGATGATTGAGAACCACCAGATCTTCCCCCGGAGGACGAATGTCGAGTTTGTGGAGATCGTGAACAACAGTGAGGTCCGGATGAGGGTCTGGGAGAGGGGGGCAGGAGAGACCATGGCCTGCGGTACAGGGGCCTCTGCTGCGGCCGTGATAACTGCAAAAAAGGGATTGACAGGCAGGGAGGTGAATGTACATCTTCTGGGAGGAGAACTCTTTATCGAGTGGGCTGATGACGGCCATGTCTACATGACAGGGCCGGCGATAACCGTCTTTGACGGCGTTATAATATACAATTACAGGTGACTCGGGGATGGAGGAAAGGAGAAGTTTTTTAAGAAGAGTTGCAGAGTATGAGGTCGAGTACACTGTAACTGAAGTCGCCGGGGGGTATGCAACCGCCCTGGAGGCAAGGGGAAGGATAATTAACCTCTCCGACGAGGGCTTCGGGCTCGAGACGGGATATCCCCTCCACAAGGGACATGTTATAACCATCAGGAGAGGAGAGGGTGATAATATTCCTTCGCATGGTCTTGTACTCTGGAGTAAAAGGGTAAACGGGAAGTTCCGCGCAGGGCTCAGGCACTTTCCTCGCTGAGCGGATTGTATTTATATCAATCAGGGGCATTCCCTGTTAATAATACTCAGGTGGCTGGTCCATCTGAAACGCCGGGTTTTGACCGGATTGTTTCACGATAGGGAGAGCCTGAAAACATGGAGGTGTTTATGTTTGAAGGAGCAATAGTAGCAATCGTCACCCCCTTCAGGGATGGCAAGGTCGATGAAAAGGCACTTTCGGAGCTGATAGAGTGGCATATAACAGAGGGGACAAACGCCATAGTACCCTGCGGCACCACAGGTGAGTCGGCGACTCTTGAGTATGAAGAGCACTACAGGGTGATTGAGCTCACCATAGAGGTTGTAAACGGCCGGGTCCCGGTAATTGCAGGAACCGGGGCCAACTCGACGGCCGAGACCATAATGATGACATCAAAGGCGAGGGAACTTGGTGCGGATGGAGCTCTTCTTGTCGCCCCCTATTACAACAAGCCCACCCAGGAGGGGATTTACCGGCATTACAGGGCTGTTGCGGAGGCAGTGGACCTCCCCCTCGTACTCTACAATGTGCCTGGCAGGACGGCAAGCAACATTATGCCTGAGACAGTAGCCCGCCTGGCTGAGATCAACAACATAGTTGCGATCAAGGAGGCCTCGGCCAACATGCGTCAGGTGAGTGATATCATCAGGCTCTGTGGTGACAGCATCACCGTTCTGTCCGGGGATGATTTCACCACATATACACTAATGGCCCTTGGAGGCAAGGGGGTGATCTCTGTTGTGGCTAATGTGGTACCGGCCAGGGTGGCGGAGATGTGTGCCGCCATGAAGGCGGGTGATTATGAGAAGGCCCGGGAGATACATTACTCCCTTGAGCCGCTGAGCGGGGCGATGTTCCTTGAGACGAACCCGATCCCGGTCAAGACCGCCCTTTCACTGATGGGGAAAATAAGTGAGGAGTTCCGCCTCCCGCTTTGTGAGATGTCTGCAGGGAACAAAGAGAAACTCAAGGCAGTTCTTGCCGGATACGGACTGCTATAAGCTTATGAAGATACCCTGCGGTCTTGCTCGATACGATTAAAAATGCGCTCGCTGTGCATATTCAACAAGAGTTATACAGCTTTTCCGGAGCATATCAAGGGCCTCTGTTCCTGATGGAATAAGAGGCCTTTTTTATGTTAAAATTCCATCGGTATGGAAGAAATCGGGGTAGTCCAGTCCGTTGATGGCGTGATTGCAAGGGTCCTTGTAGAGAAGAAGAGTGCCTGTGAGAAATGCTCCGCCAGGTGCAACCTTACCGAGGGAGGGGCGATGATCGAGGCGGTAAATGCCGCCAGGGCCGAAGTGGGTCAGCGTGTTCGGGTTGAGTTCAAGCCCCTCTCGTATGTGAAAGGGTCTGTCCTTATCTACGGGGTTCCCGCACTGGGGCTGATTGCCGGCGCCGTAGTGGGGAAGGAGGTCGTGAGCAGGTTCATCCCGGGGGTCGATCCGGACCTGCTAAGCGCTTTTTTCGGTTTCGCTGGATTCCTTGTCACCTATGTCGCTTCCCGCCTCTTTGCAAGAACAATGGAAAAAAAGACAGAGTATAAACCTGTGGTAGAGGAGATACTGGAATGAGTCCCTGTAGCAGAGACTGCTGGGTGTAAATAAGTCAATCAATAACCTAAGGGGGTATTATGGCAAAGATCGAGGTCTCAAAGATCAGGAATTTTGCAGTAGTTGCCCATGGAGGCGCGGGGAAGACCTCCCTTGTGGAGGCGATGCTCTTCAATGCAGGAGCGATAGACAGGATGGGGACCGTGGAGGCCGGTAATACAGTTACCGACTACGATCCTGAAGAGATCGAGAGAAACATATCAATCTCGTCAGCCGTGGCCTTCTGCGAATGGAACGGCAAGCGGTATAACATCATAGATACCCCGGGGTTTATAAACTTTATCGAGGATACACGGGGCTGTCTCCGGATATCCGACGGTGCTGTCGTTCTGGTCAGTGCCATATCAGGGGTGAAGGCGGAGACCGAGAAGATCTGGAAGTATGCCTGTGAGTATGAACTTCCCAGGGTGATATTCGTGAACAAGATGGACAGGGAGAATGCCAGTTTTGAGCGTGCCCTGAGTGAGATTGAAAAGTCCTTTGAGACAGAGGCCATCCCGTTGAACATCCCTGTCGGGGAAGGGACAGCCTTCAAGGGGATAGTGGACCTCCTCCATATGAAGGCATACGAATATAAGGACGGTAAAAGAGAAGAGATAGAGATGCCTGCTGAGATGCAGGAAATGATAGAGAAGTTCAGGATGAAACTCGTCGAGAAGGTCGCCGAGGCTGATGATGAGCTGCTGGAACGGTATCTGGAAGGAGGTGACCTCACGGAAGAGGAGATATTCAGGGGGATCAAGGAAGGGTCCCTGACAAGAAAGTTCATCCCCGTTGTCGTGGGCTCTGCAACGGCCAACATAGGGGTGAAACTTCTGATGGATACAATAGAACTCTGTCTGCCTTCTCCGGAGGACAGGGCAAGGATCACGCCGATAAAGGGAGTAAACCCGAAGGATGGCTCTGAACGGGTCTGCAACCCTTCCGAGTCAGAGCCCCTGGCGGCATATGTCTTCAAGACCATCGCCGATCCCTTTGCCGGGAAACTCACACTCCTGAGGGTATACTCAGGGGTCTTCAGGGCTGATTCCAATGTCTATAATGCCACTTCATCAACAAAGGAACGGGTGGGACAGGTCTTTTACCTCCTCGGTAAGAAACAGGTACCAGCCCAGGCCCTCGGACCGGGTGAGATAGGGGTTGTGGCAAAACTGAAGGCCACAAATACCGGTGATACCCTCTGTGATGAGTCCAGCCCTGTTGTATTCGAGAAGGTGAAATTTGCCGAACCCATAATATCCTATGCCATTGAGCCGAAGAGCAAGGGTGATGAAGAGAAGGTGAGTGCCGGGCTTCAACGGATCCTTGAAGAAGACCCTACCCTCAGCTACCACAGGGATGAAGAGACCAATGAGATGATCATATCCGGTATGGGGCAGGTGCATATAGAGGTCGCCCTCCAGAAACTGAAGAGAAAGTTCGGGGTGGAAGTGGAGATGAAGACCCCGAAGATACCATATCGCGAGACTATAAGGGGAAGGGCGAAGGCCCAGGGCAAATACAAGAAACAGTCCGGTGGGAGAGGTCAGTACGGTGATTGCTGGATAGAGATAGAACCCCTCCCCAGGGGTGGAGGCTTTGAGTTCGTGGACAAGATCGTCGGTGGTGTTATCCCAAGGCAGTTCATCCCTGCCGTAGAGAAGGGGATCGTTCAGACCATGAAGGAAGGAATACTTGCCGGCTATCCCATGGTTGATGTGAAGGTGACTCTTTATGACGGGTCCTACCATTCCGTTGATTCCTCGGAGATGGCCTTCAAGATAGCAGGCTCCCTTGCAATAAAGAAGGCTGCCATGGATGCTAAGCCAATACTCCTCGAGCCTGTGATGAAGGTCGAGGTCGTAACCCCTGATGACACCCTTGGAACGGTTATCGGTGACCTGAATGCAAAGAGGGGGAAGGTCCAGGGCGTGGAGCCCCAGGCCGGCGGCAACCAGAAGATAATGGCCCTCGTCCCCATGTCGGAGATGCTTACTTATGCAAATCAGCTCCAGAGCATGACCTCGGGCCGGGGCCTCTATTCCATGGAATTTTCCCACTACGAAGAGGTCCCGTCTCACCTTGCCCAGAAGCTGATTGAGGAGAGGAAGAGGGAAAAGACTGAAGAGTGACCTCTGCCTTAAGGTTGCCACAGGAATCCTCTTCCTGATGTTCATCATCCCTGCCCAGTCAGTCGCGTCCGGTGGAGAGAGGGAGGGGATCATCGTTGAAGATGGAAGGCTGACCCTTGAAGCACGGGGAGAA
>WFTX01000203.1 GCA_015485235.1 Nitrospirota bacterium
TCAATCCCCGCCTCTATAGCCTCCTGGAGCCTCTGCTTAAGCGTAGGCATGCCCGGTTTCACGTTAGGTTCTTTGTCTACAGCACCCTTGATCACTATATCAACTCCATCCTGGACACAGTACAGGATGGTCCTGGTGTTAGCTGTTGCAGCTATTGTTGCAAACATAAGGGCGGACCGTGCCGTGGCTGGCGAATTCAGGCCTGACGTACAGACTACAAGGAAGAGTGGTTCGTCTCTTTTCCGGTCTCTCTCTTTCTCCTGTGTCAATGAGATTAATCCTTCATGCATGGAAAACTCCTTGTAATGTTTTATTTTAAGCGAGTCTTCTTCTTGAAAACTCGTTTGACAGCCTTACGGATTTAATCATGGTCTGTCCCACCGGAGAAATCGCCAGTGCCTGCTCGCAAATCTCCTCCAGTTCCTCCATCGTCGCCTTGCTTCTGACAAAAACCTTTGTCCTGATTTCATTAAAACCCGGTGTGGGACTGTTTTTAAAGGGGTTTTCATGGGCAAGAAAGGCAGGAATATCGACATCGCCTTCCAGTTCTATTTCCAGTTTCTCTATCTCTATGTCCCGAAGGGTTGCAAGAAAGACGAAGACTATACTAAGACACGCCCCGTAGGAGCTGAGCAAGAGTGCCATGGGATTCGGTGCGCTGTCCGATCCCCCAAGTGCACAGGGTTCATCAGCCAGGATCTTGAAATCCTTTACATTTGTCTCCACCTTGAACCCTCCCTTCCAGACTGACTTTGCCTTTGTGACCGTTATACCTAAATCCGGATTTTCTTTGAGTGCTGCAACAACATTGTTTATCTGTTCCACGTTCAGATTGTTTAACATAACGGGATTTCTCCTTTTTAATATTGAATTTGACCAGAACACATCCACTTAACCGTCAAGCAAAGTTTGTGCCATATACCAGGCAGTATCATGCAGAGGCAACAGAACATCCCTGATCCGTATTGCCTGAAAAGTTGATAGGTTCATTTATTGATAGTTTTCTGCCATTGCAATATGATACGTTTGCCTGGTGCGTAATGCCACCGGCATGCAGGCTCTTGGTGCAGGACAACACCAGATGCGTAGAACCGGTAGTTCTGAAACATCCCCATACAAAGCAAAAAAAATATTATTTCATTTACAAGTCTCTTGGTATGAATGATGCATAACATAAATTCCGTTAGCCAAAAAAAATTTAGGAGGTAACGAAGATGAGAAAACCGGGTTTGTGGGTTGTAGTTGTCAGTTTAATGCTCTTTACAATGACTCTGGGCATAGGAAGCTTTGCTGGTGCTGCTGAACCTGTACATATCACATATGGGTATCATCCTTACTGGACAGGGGGCTGGACGGGTGTGGTTATCAAGCATCGGGAACTCTGGAAAAAATATTTACCAAAGGGGAGTACTGTGAAATTTGAGGCGCATCTGACCGGTCCTCCCATGGTGAATGCACTTCTTGCTGACAAGATGCAGATCGGTACAATGGGCGACATGCCCTCACTTGTGGCAACCACAAAGAAACGGCAGGGAGATATCCGCCTTGTCAGCGTTCCCATGTTCAGTAACGGACAGAACTGCAACAAACTGGTCGTAAGAAAGGATGCCCCTGATTTCAAAAGTCCAATGGAGGCAGTGCAGTGGTTGAATGGAAAGAAGATCGCAGTGCACAGAGGGACCTGTGCCAACAGATTCCTTGATTCGGTGCTCGAAAAAACAGGAGTAAAGCCTGCCAAGAGGCTTGATATGACTATTGAAGTCATTGCTTCAAGCTTTGAGGCCGGCAAGCTGGACGCTGCCGCCATGTGGGAACCTCATGCACGTAAGGTCGTGGAACAGGGATTTGCCAAATATGCTGCCACGGGGGCTCCCTGGGGTGAGACAGATGCAGACTTTACCTTGATGAGGCAGGATTTTATTGAAAAACATCCCGAGGCGGCAAAGGGCTGGATGCTTGCGGAGATCGAGGCAGAACAGATCATGATTAATGAGCCGGAGGCTGTTGCCAAGATGGTAAAAGAAGAGACACAGGGCTATACGGAACAGATGCTCTGGTCGGCCCTCTATGAGGAACATCCAGCATCCATAGGAGGAGATCCGATCAAGTATGATGCGAAAATGGTTTTTGATGATGACGTCCTGAAGCTCATGGAACTGGGGTATGCATTCCTCCACCGGATGAAGGTCATCAGGACCGGAACCATCCCAGAGGGTGCCATCAATGACAAGCCCTTGAGAGAGGCCCTTAAAGAGTTAGGCCTGCCTTACAAGTCTGTGGGCAAAATCAGAGGCTTACCGCGTTCCGCCTTCAAGGGGAAGTAGCATAAGCTCTGACATGCGATTGCAACAAGGGGGGTGGCCTCCCCTTGTTGCACCTCCCCTGTTGTTTAGAATAATATAGAAAAAAATAAATAGAAAACGGAGATTGCAAGTTTACGACTATGGACACTAACCTTATACTACCGGTTATAATCATATCAGCCTTTTCAATATGGATTTTTTATCACAGGCAGAAAAAACTTGCTGTTATATTAGGAATTTCCACTTCTGAACAGATTAAAAAGACCCTGACCAGCCAGAGATTCTGGTTGCTCATCCTCGGGTTTGCTCTCACCATAGGGTTCTGGTATGCTGCAGTGTACTGGCTCCCCTTCAAGGCATTTCATCGCCTGCCAGGCCCTGACGAAGTGGTAATTGAATGGTTGAGCCGTGACCCCTACTACGGGATCTCCATATATACTAAGGAGTATTATGTACATATAATATACAGTTTTTACCGTGCAACGACTGCATTCTTGCTGGCCACAGTCCTTGGCGTTCCTTTCGGGTTGCTCATGGGCTGGAGCAGACGGTTCTATGAGTATTCATTTCCGCTGGTGGAGATGATAAGGCCCATACCACCCCTGGCTTGGGTTCCGCTTTCCATACTCATGTTGCCTGGGGTCGAGCCTGCAGTTATCTTTGTAACCTTTCTTGTTGCATTTTTCGTTACCGCTTTGAATACCCTTCTTGGTGTTCAGTCCATTGATCAGGCCTATTTCAGGGCAGCCCGGTGCCTTGGGGCAAGTTCAAAGGAGATTCTTTATGATGTGGTCATTCCGGGTTCGCTGCCCTACATATTTACTGGGCTCCAGATTGCAATGGGGGCAGCCTGGTTTTCCCTTGTTGCCGGTGAGATGATTGCAGCCCAGTACGGTCTTGGATACCTGATCTGGCAGGGGTACTCGCTAGTCAAGTACCCGACCATAATTATAGGGATGGTAACCCTGGGTTTTATCGGATACGGAAGCAGTGTTGCCATACGGTATGTAGGCAAGAAATTAATGGCCTGGAGAGAACAGGAACTGGGAGGAGGCGCAGGAGTTACTCATGGGGAATAACGGAACAGAGAACATGGCAAAGGGAGGAGCATTATCAATACGTAATGCAACCAAAATTTATGACCCCGAGGGTGTACATGTGGTAGCCCTGGAAGACTGCTCTCTTGACATTAAGGCAGGAGAGTTTGTTGCTGTGGTTGGACCTTCGGGTTGCGGGAAGACGACCCTGCTGAACATAATGGCAGGGTTTGATTCCCTCACAAAGGGAGAGATATATCTGGATGGTGAACTTCTCGCAGCACCTGGTGTTAAACCAAAGCCGGGGCCGGACAGGGTGGTTGTCTTCCAGCACGGAGCACTCTTTCCCTGGAAAACAGTGCTTGAGAATGTGATTTACGGGCCTGTTATACAGAATCAGATGTCCAGGTCAGAGGCAATTGAGATAGCAAAGGAGAGATTAAGCAGAATAGGACTGAGAGAGATAGAGAACGTCTATCCTGGACAACTTTCATCCGGCATGCAACGAAGGGTTGAAATTGTAAGGGCTTTGATCAACAATCCCCTTGTCCTTCTACTGGATGAACCATTCAGGGGGATGGACTCTGTGACCAAGAGTGCCAGCCATGAATGTCTTCTGGAACTATATGACATATTTCATAAAACTATCTACTTTATCACTCATGACCTGGAAGAGGCCATATTTCTCTCTGACACAGTTGCAGTCATGACAACACGTCCCGGCAGGATACGTATGACTATTAAAGTTGACCTGCCCCGTCCGAGGGATTATCGTATGCTTTCTTCAGAGAAATTCCTTAAACTCAAAGAGATGGCCAAGGATGCGGTACATGAGGAGGCGTTAAAGGCATTCCAGCGCGGAGAAAGGGAGTTGGCATAGCATGGGAAAAAGCGATACCATAAAAGAAAACCGGGGTAATGAGACATCCATCCGGAGGCAGCCATCGGTGGCAGTCCAGTTGAAAAGGAAATTGCTGAACAGAACCAGCCTCAATGGTACTGTGGCTATTTTGGGATTTTTTGTTTTATGGCATCTTCTGGTTGTAATGCAGGCTCCCTTCATGAAGCATATCCCTACACCAGTGACTGTTTCAAAAACCTTTTTTATTCTGGTTCAGAAAAAACTCTTCTGGGTAAGCCTCTGGTTCAGTACAAAAAGGGTCTTTTATGGTTTTGTAGCCGCGCAGGTGCTGGGGATTCCCCTCGGGCTTGCCATGGGTTGGAGCAGGAAATTTAAAGACCTTACATTCCCGGTATTTGAGGTATTACGTCCAATCCCACCCCTGGCGTGGGTGCCTGTTTCCATCCTTTACTGGCCTACCAACGAACTGAGTATTGCCTTCATAACATTTATCGGGGCCTTTTTCACAATTGTTCTGAATGTGCTCAGGGGAGTGGCATCTATTGACAAGGAACTCTACCGTTCCGCCCTCTCGCTGGGGGCGAAGCCTCAACATATTTTCTGGAAGATCATACTGCCTTCCAGTATTCCCTCCATTGCCACCGGTATGATGGTAGGTATAGGTATCACATGGAATGTCGTTATAGCCGCTGAGATGATCGCCGGTGACAAGGGTATCGGACGGCTTACCTGGGAAGGATACCTTGCTGGCGACACACCTACGATAATCGTTGGGATGATTACCATTGGCTTTGCCGGATGGATTTCGAGTGCCGCAGTAAAGATTATTTCAGATAAAATGATGCCATGGCGCAGACTATTTTAAAGACTGACGAGGTGCAAAATGACGAATACTGAGAAAAAGGGCTGTATCGAGGCAGTAAATCTTTGCAAACTCTTTCCCCAGGCCGGCAGAAAGCCCCTGGAGGTACTGAAGGACTGCTCTCTAACCGTTGAGCCCGGAAAGCTCAATGTCCTTATAGGGACTTCAGGATGCGGGAAATCCACACTGGCAAACATACTGGCAGGATATGACTGTCCGAGTTCCGGAGAGATAATGATGGACGGTAAACCACTGAATGGTCCAGGTTCAGACAGGCTCATGGTCTTCCAGGAAACTGCTTTATGGCCCTGGATGACTGTAATGGAAAACGTAATTTTCGGCCCTACTGTCAGAGGGGAAATGTCAAAAAAGGAGGCCAGGGAAGAGGCCACACGGATTCTTGAACTGGTCGGGCTTCAGGACTTCAGAGACAAATACCCTGCCCAACTCTCGGGTGGTATGCAACGCAGGGCAGAGCTGGCCCGGGCGTTGATCAACAATCCAAAGGTTATGATAATGGATGAGCCCTTCAGAGGACTGGATGACCTGACGCGTGAACTCATGCAGGAGTATTACCTCAAGATCTTCGAGGAAAGCCATTGTACCACCCTGTTTATCACAACTGAGCTGGAAGAGGCCATCTTCCTTGCCGACCGTATCCTTATAATGACATTCCTGCCCGGGCAGATAAAAAAGGTTATAGATGTGGACCTCCCACGGCCACGTGACTACCGGGTGCTTACCTCAAAGCGTTATCTGGAAATAAAGGGAGAAACACTGGAGTGTCTCCTTGAAGAAGGACGCAAGTGCTTTGGTGATGAATGTAATATAGCAAACAGTATGGTGGATGAGTTCAGGAGACAGGCAAATGATGTTTGTGACCGGTAGGTTTTAGTCATGCCATGTCCATATCCGCCTCTCATTCGTCATAGGCTGCAAATCCCACGGCTGCAGCAACTAAAAGGCCGGTTACTTTTATTAGATCCTGAACATGGATGTATTCTTCCCTTGAATGAACCATCTCCATCCCTGTGGCTATATTGATCGCCCTTATACCGCGCCTATTGAAGATGTTTGCATCAGAGCCGCCACCTGTGGATATTACCTTAGGCGGGATTCCAGCCTCGGTGAATTTCTCAAGGAGAAACCTGAAGAATGGATCGGATTCATCTATTGTATAACCCCTGTACTCTTCGTTTTCAGTGATCTCAACCCTGGAGCCCTGGTACTTCTCTGCAACCGCCTTTCCCGTGCTGAAGATGGAGTCTTTTATCTCCTTCAGTCTCCCGGGGATGTGGCTCCTCACCTCACCTTCTATCACAACCTCCCGGGGAACCACGTTTGTGGCCGTTCCACCCCTGATCTTTCCGATATTTGCGGTTGTATCTTCATCGATCCGTCCATCGTGGATACTGCTTATGATCTCTGAGGCCATCCTGATGGCGCTCAGGCCCTTTTCAGGCTCTATCCCGGCATGTGCCGGGATCCCCTGAATGACCATACTGTATGTAATATGGGTCGGCGCCTTTTTATTACTCCGGCCATCAAATACCTCAAGGTCAGTGATAAAAATATCCCCCCTCCCCTGGTGGGAGGGGGATAACTTATTGAATTTACGTATTATTCACCCTCACCCCAGCCCTCTCCCTTCAAGGGAGAAGGAGTTCACCTGATGACCTTGTTTTTTGTTTTCAGTTGCCGGGTTAATAACTATCGTACCTGTCCTGCCGGAGACATCAAGAACTATGGCATGTCTTCCCCTGATGAGGGAGAAATCAAGGTTCTTCGCCCCCCATGTCCCCTTTTCTTCACCTGATGTAAAGACGATCTCCAGATCACCTGTGGGGAGGTCCCTTTCCTTGATGATCCTGAGAGCTTCTATAGTTGCTGCGAGGCCGCTCTTGTCGTCCGCACCAAGGACAGTATCCCCCACAGACCGAACCAGGTTGGAATCAACCTTGTATCTGAGTCCCTCTGTGGGTTCAATGGTATCCATGTGGGCACTCAGAATCAGTGGTGGGGCATCTTGGAGGGTTCCTTGTACCCTGGCGATCAGGTTGAAGGACCGTCCATAATCCTGCCGGTAAACCTCGGCACCAACTGCCCTTAGCCATTCAGTAAGTATCCCGCCAAGCTCATGTTCATAAAAGGATGGAGAGTTTACCTCCAGAAGGGCAAGAAATGACTCAAGGAGACGAGTCTTATCTACCATATCCAGGGACGTAAAACCCATGTTTATATTCTAACATTGATGGAGGGTCTTCGTCGTGAGATGGGGCTCTGCTGTCCGGGCTGGCATGATGGGGTTTTCGTTCTCCCCTCTGCTTTGGGAGGAACTTGTTCAAAAAACAGCGGGAATTCACATACTTTTCTTGTATTTTTCTGGTGATTAATAGTCGTTACTTATTTACACTGCCCCATGACCAGATGCTTGACCAGCATCAATAAACTTATAATAATTTTTTATTTTACCTTGCTTTTTTGGATATGCTAAACTGTAGTTTCAAAATTTATACGTATAAATAAGTTACAGCAATATTTTGCATGTGTTTATTTTGGTAAAAAAATTCATATAGGAGAGGTGAA
>WFTX01000204.1 GCA_015485235.1 Nitrospirota bacterium
AGCAAACATAGCAGAAGGATACAGCGGCAATAAAGGTAGAGGCTACATAAATTCATTGACAATAGCGAGAAAGGAAACCACAGAGACAGACTATTGGCTATTATTGAGTTATGAGCTTGGCTTTATAGACAGAGGAAAGTATAAGAAGCTTGAAGAAGGTTATAGTGAAGTGAGGGCAATTTTATCCTCGATGATAGCAAGATTGGAAAGTTCTTTCCCCTCCTGACTCCTGACTTCTGACTTGTCCCTCGGCCGAAGGCCGCTGGGGATTGCGACGGCAGCCTCAATATTAAGGAGGGGTTATACAATTCTTTATATGGAGGAGGAGAGTATAATGACAAAGGAAAAGGAAATAGCCGATAAACTGTATAAATTGACAAACAAATATTATATTCATTTTCTCGTTCACCGTAAGGACGCGATGAAATTGCTTGATGTAGGTCTGGATTTCTTTTCCGAAGAACAGGAAACTGACAAGAATGACTCCCTTATCATGCTTGATGCCGTTAAGATACCTCATGAGTTCAGAGAACTGACAGGCAGGGATCAGATACCTGGAGTCGAGCTGCTATCCATAATGTTTGCACTGGTAGGCAGCCTCTTTGCTGATGAACCATATGAAGATTGCCCGCCACTGATTAAAGCCCTTCTGGACTGGGACCATATGGAGGATATTGAGAATGATGTACACTATGTCTGAAAAACAACAAGAAAACACTTTGTGGCAAGTCGATGCTCATAAGATAACCGTTCCTCACTCACTGCTTGTGATATAATATTTGTGATAAATTGCTCAGTTATGAACAGAATATGAAAATCGACCAGACTGGTTGACGGGGCTGAAAATGAAAAATATCCTGATCTGCGTTGCCGGAGCAACACCCCAGGTGATCACTGAGACCATTTACGCTCTTTCCCGCAAATCTCCGCCAGTCCATATTGACGAACTTCATGTAATCACCACTTCATATGGCAGAGAACTCATATCGGAAAAACTCATCAAGGAAGGAATACTTGAAAAACTGATTAGAGAATATAAACTCCCTCCGCTCAGGTTTACAGAGGAACAGATAACGATTATTAAAGACAGAGACAACCCCCTTGATGACATCCGTAACGACCTGGACAACGAGATTGCGGGCGATTTGATTACGGACATTGTCAGAAAGATGTCAGAAGGGGATGATACTGTGCTTCACTGCTCCATTGCCGGAGGAAGAAAGACAATGAGTTTTTACCTCGGCGCTGCTCTTCAGCTCTTTGGCAGGCCTCAGGACAGGCTCTATCATGTTCTTGTAAGCCCTGATTTTGAGAACAATCCTGAGTTCTTTTATCCCCCTAAAAGGCCCCGGAAGTTGAGGTGCAGGACTCCTGATGGCAAAGAGCTGCTGCTCTCAACCTCAAAAGCCGAGGTTCACCTTGCGGAACTTCCCTATGTAAGGCTCAGGGAAAGAGTATGGCTTGTGAAGAAGACCTTTCGGGAGCTCATAAATGAAGCGGAGGAAGGGATGAGGCTTGTTACGAGTCATTATCCTCTGAGATTCCGGTTCAGTTCAACAGAGGTTGCTATTGGGAATGATAGGATTAAACTCCAGCCTATGCTGCTTGCAGTCTATGCATTTTTTGCTGAAGAGAAAAAGAAGAACTGTCGGCGTGCTGAAAGAGAGAACTGTCTTGGATGCACTGAATGTTTTATTACAATGGCTGATCTGTCTGATATTAAGGTACTTGAAAGGGTCAAGGCCCTATATGCCAGGATATACGGAGGTGATTCCCTCAGACTGGAGGACGAGAGGTGGCAGAAGTACAGAAGGCAGGGTGGAATTCCGCAGGAGACCCTCCGACAGCACATATCCAAGATTAACGGGATTCTAAAAGAGCATGTTCAGAACTCTGAACTATATGAAGTCAGAGGTATTAGAATATACGGGGCAACTAAATACGGTATAAGGGTGGACAAAAGCAGAATCGAACTTTCTTGACAACCGGAAGCACTGTAATATATCATACATCATATATAGCCGGCGTATTTCGGGAAAAGGCATTATATGAAAAGGACAACGATTTTCATAGACGAGGGACTGCTGGAAGAACTCAGGGCAATCTCTGAGGAGGAGGGTAAAAACATGTCTGAGTCTATAAGGGAGGCCATGAAGAATTATGTCAGGGCAAAAAGGAGAAAGAAGAGACGCATTTCTTTTGTAGGCATCGGCAACAGCGGGAAGCGCAGTATTGCCAGCAGACATGAGGATCTGCTCTGGCAGGAGGATAAGAGATAGAGAGCATAATTATTGATACCGGGGTTGCTTACGCCCTTGCTGACCGGAGCGACTCCTGGCATGCCAGGGCAGTTGATTTTATTTCCCACACCAAGGCAAGGCTCGTAATCCCTTCACCAGTGATCCCGGAAGTATGCTACCTGATTCTGAAGTATCTCGGCCCAAAGGCTGAAAGGGAGTTCGTTCATTCCCTCGCGAACAGGGAACTCTCAGTAGAAGAACTGAAAAGATCTGATATAGAAAGAGTGGTTGAAATTCTGAAACAGTATGAATCATTGAAGATAGGGTTTGTTGATGCCGCAGTTGTTGCTACTGCTGAAAGATTAAGGATAAGAAAAATACTTACAACTGACCGGAGACACTTTGCTTCTGTCATTCCCCTGCACACAGGATCATTTGAACTCCTGCCATGAAAATCAAGTACAACCTATTCAGGGTGAGAATAAGGGCAGAGGAGGAAATACACCTCCCTGCATACAAGGGTTCAACCTTCAGAGGGGCCTTTGGTGTAGCCTTTAAAAGGGTAGTATGTGCACTCAGGAGGGCAGACTGCAAGGACTGTCTTCTTAACAGCAGGTGTGTCTATGCCTATGTCTTTGAGTCAAGGCCGGAGGAGAATCTGCATGTCTTCGGGAGGGTGGCTGCCATTCCAAGACCCTATGTTATAGAACCACCTCTTGACGAAACCAGGTCCTACCGGACTGGTGAGCCTATAG
>WFTX01000205.1 GCA_015485235.1 Nitrospirota bacterium
CGCGGGTTATCATATTTGCGTATCATGCCATCCCCGGCCTCTCCAATCCTGTAGATGATGCTGCCTTTGTCTTCATAGACCTTGCTTGCCAGCGGGTCCTTGCGGAGCCGTCTGTACAGTTCAAGATGTGTCCTGTCCAGGAAGACAAACCTTGCTCCGAACTTCTCCCTGATCATCTTTCCCGGGTCGGCCTTTTTCCCCCTTGTGATGGCTTTGTAAAGAAGGTAGAGATCCCTGTCGTAAGAGTACATATACATAGGATCAAGCCCTACCGTATAGTAATTGTGATGGTTATAAAAGAAGAGGAAGGGGAAATCATCCCAGTCTGCATTGAAGACCACCTCCCCCTCTTCAGTATTTTCCTGAAGCCAGAGGGCCGCCCTTTCATACATCCTCGGATTTCTGGTCTTCCTGAGATCATCCTTCACGCCGGTGTAATTTGCAACAAGCAAGGGGGCAAGTAACAGCATCAGGACCAACACATATCCGGTCCTGACCCGTCTTCCGATAACAAGGGCAGCTGTGACAGAAGAAAAGAGGGGCCAGTACTCTATGAACCGGCGGGACTTGAAGGTGAGCAGCAGGAATACAAGGCTCAGGACCAGCAGGGCGTATTCTTCCGCCTTGACCTTCCTTATTAGGGGCATAGAAAGGATGCTTATGAAAAAGAGGACAAAGGCCGGGAGGGAGTTTCCGAGGAGGCTCCATGTATCATAGGGTTTCCACTCGACACCAAGCTGTATATCCCTCACTTCCAAAAGGAGCGTCCTGTAGATATTGTAGAAAAGGGAGGTTATGTTTTCCGGAAAGTAAGGGTTAAGCAGAAGTCCTGCGCAGATCCCGAGCAATGCAAAAATGAAGGGGCGGAGGTCCCTTTCCCTTTCAACCAGCCACCGGGAGATCACATAGACCCCTGAGACAAGCAGGACCAGGGGAAATGCGTCGTAGAGCCATACAAAGAGGAGGGAGGAAAGGAATATCAATGTGTTTTTTCTCTTCAAGTGCAGGAGGAATATCCATAACAGCAGGCCGAGGGCGAGGGATTGCACCCTCAGGAGAGAGAGCCTGAAGAGAAAGGGCTGGGACGAGAGCACTGCTGCAACACTCCAGAGCATGGGAAGCCTGACAGAGGCAGCCCTGAGGATGAGAAAAAGGGCGATACCTGGAAACAGGGAAAAGATGAAGGCAGCGACCTTTCCTCCCCTGATCAGGTCCCCCGTGGTGAAGGGAACAAGGATATAGTGAAAGAGCAGATGATGGTCCCTGAAGTAGTCCCTGAATATCGTGAAGTGAAGCCAGGGGAGGGAGCTGATAAAACCCTTCTCCCTCAGAAGGGCGCTGTACTTTATATGGAAGTATCCGTCATAGCCGGCCAGCCAGGGAACGGCGAACTGGACTGAGTAAAAGAGGTATGCAAGAAGGGTGAAAAACAGTAGATGTTCAATATAAGCAAAGGGGCCCTTCACTGTGGAAGGGCCCCTCAGGGGGAAGGAGGTTTTCTCAGTGCTCATTTAATTCAATCACAGTAGCTCCGACAACAGTACCGTCCCAGGAGCCCTTGACTTCCACAACCACTCCGGGGCTAACATCGTCTATGCTTGAACCAGGCGGTGGACATATCGACATCCACGGTATCGGCAGGTGGCACAAAGTGTTCATATCTGGTGATTGAGACGGTCATGGTGGTGCCGTCCACGCTTTCAACAGTCCCCTTTACTTCAACATAGTCCTCATGACCGTTCATATTATCATTCATATTGCCGTTCATGTTCTCATTGGCATTCTCATTCATGTTACCATTCATGTTTTCATTCGTATTTCCGTTCATGTTCCCGTTTTCATTCCCGTTGCCATCTCCTGAAGGTGCACCCTCGATTTCAGCGACTGTGGCAGTAAAGGTGGTCCCATCCCATGTCCCCTTTACCTCAAGCCACTGCCCCTCGCTCAGCATATCCGGGCTGCCCTTGCTGAAACTGGCTCCGGAAAGATCAACGGTTATCGTGTCTGTCTGGGGGACGAAGTTCTTGGCCTCACGCACATCGAGAGTCACGGTAGTTCCATCAACTGACTGGACCACACCCTCGGCCTTTGCAGTCGTCCCGCTCCCGCCGGAGTCTTCGATCTTTACACTCAGGGCCTCCACTGTGAGGGCATCCGGGTCATAATTCCCGTAAACATCCACCTTCTGCATGGCCTGAAGCAGGGACGTATCGGAACTTGTTGATCCGGTGTCTTCATCATAGACTACTGCAGTCGGGTGGAGTGTAACAGTAACCACGGTCATCCCGTGCTCAAGCTGCATTGTGAAGGACTGGGAGTCCAGAACCTCCACTACATGGCCTTCCACTTCTGCATCGGTCTGGTGAAGCCCCTTCATCTCCTCTTCTGTCTTGAATATGACCATCGATGACACAAGGCCCGTCCCGGCATCATAGGAAAACTGCTTGGTATCAAAATCCAGGCCGAAGGAGGTATTCTGTCCGGCAACCACGGTGAAGCTTCCGGAGACATCCATGACATATTCCTGGCCTGTTGGTGCAAAGGCTGCATTCATTGTGCTTCCCTGCTTGTCGGTAAGGGTTATCTCGTTCTTCATGGTAATCCGGACCGTATTGTATGTGCCTTCGGGAAGCTCCGCCACGTTGAGCAATGCCCCTACGCCAGAGAGTTCCAGCAGGTTGAAAACCCTGCCTGCAGGATCTTCGAATAGCGGATACTCCGTACCATCTGATGAAACGGCCGTTACCTTCAGAATGGTTATCCAGGCCTTCGAGTATTCTGTAGTCAGATCGTCGGTGACAAAGACCGAAACGGTTCCCAGACTGGCGGTTGTACCGCCTGAAGAACTGCTGCTGCTCGATCCTCCTCCCCCGCCACCGCCGCATGCGCCAAGGATAAGAAGCAGTCCTGCTATTAAAACGAATAATACACGTCTTGTTCTCATAAGAGCACCTCCTGATGTTTTTAATATCACTCTCCGGTGATAGACTCTTCAATATATAAAGTATACAATAAAGAAAATAAAAAAACGGTTAAAAGTTGTTTAGATTTCACAGCGGATATTCAGGGAAAGGCGGCGGTGTCACCTTGGTTAAGGTCATGATGACAGTTTGTAGCGGGCAGGGTCTGTCTCTCATACACATCTCCGAGCCCACGAGAC
>WFTX01000206.1 GCA_015485235.1 Nitrospirota bacterium
CGATACGACCAAATGCCCTCAAGGAGCCTTCTCACCCTGTCTCTGTATCCTGCGGTGTGCTCTGAAATTTTTCATTATCAATACATGATGGTTAACGTAGGCGCATCCCTGTGTCGGCTCGGCGGAAACCGACCGGTCTTCTCTATCCAAAACCTTTCATACAACTGATCAGGCCTGTTAAGGCGCCCGTCCATAACAGACTTTCTCTACTCAGACACGACCGGAGCTTCATAATGAAAAATTGCAGAGCACACCGCAGGAATCACGCCATATTGCGAAGATCCCTGAGGGTATGCCCCATGCCGGACCCATTGTTTATGAAATATTATGGTAACGTTAAGGCTTTTTTATGTGCTACCGGTTTCCAGGTAAGTCGATCCTGTATGTCTGGCTCCGGACGAAGCTTTCCAGCACTTCTCTGACCTGATCCCATACCGCTTCCTTTGGAAGGGAGGCATTTACCAGCCGGACCCTTTCAGGTGACTTCCGGGCTATCTCCCTATAACCGTTTCTCACCTTTTCGTGGAACTCCAGGTCTTCAGCCTCAAAGCGGTCAAACTTCCGGGCGGCCTGGTTTCTCCCGAGCCCTGTCTCTACATCCAGGTCAAGGAGGATGGTTAGATCAGGCGTAAGTCCCTCCCTTGCGATCCGGTCGAGCTCAAGGATGGTTTCCATGTCAAGTCCTCTTCCGTAGCCCTGATAGGCTATGGTGGAGTCGCTGAACCGGTCACAGATGACCACCTTCCCCTCCTTCAGGGAAGGGAGTATGGTCTTCCCGATATGTTCCGCCCGGTCTGCAAAGTAGAGGAGGAGTTCCGTAAGGGGGGTCATGGGTTCACCTTCAGGGTCGAGGAGGAGTTTCCTTATCATCTCGCCAAGGGGAGTCCCGCCGGGTTCCCTTGTCAGTACCACACTGTATCCCAGAGAGGAGAGATGTTCAGCGGACATCCGGGCAAGGCTACTTTTGCCGGAGCCCTCGATCCCTTCAAAGGTTATGAAAAAGCCTTTCATGCCTTCAGCTCTTCCTTCAATGCCCTGAGGATGGAAAAGACCCGTTCCGCCTCTTCAACCGTCCTGCTTCCGGCACCGCAGGATGGGGTAAGGATGATATGCTCAGGCAGGTCCTGACAGCCCGTGAGTGATGAGAGTTTCTCAACCTGGGAAAGGAAGGCATCCCTGAGGCCCACCGGGCTTACCTCATTGATCGCCTCTGTTGTGGGAACAATGCCCCATGCAATAAAGCCTCCGCCGGAGAGGAACCTGGAGAGGTCCTCCCTGTAAGCCGTCAGGCTTTCAAAGAAATCAAAGGCATCAAAGTTCAGGACCTTTATGCCGGACCTGATCACCATCCCCCAGTCTGCACGTCCACAGCAGTGTATCCCCGAAATGCCGCCGGCTGAGTGGATTGCCTCGACAGTCCCGGAGAGCATCCTCAACGTTTCTTCTTCTGATACGCCGAGGTAGCTGCTGCTTCCTATTGCAGAGAGTATCGGCTCGTCGATGAAGATTATCACGCCCTCTGCACGGCTGCTGAGCCTTTCCATCTGCCAGCGGGCCTTTGCCTGAAGGAGGAGAAGACCGATCTCGCGGAGTTCCTCATCTGCATAGATCGTCCGGCCGTCCTGGAGCTTCAGCCCGAGGGTGAAGGTGAGGGGGCCTGTTATCTGGCCCTTGATGATGGGAAAGTTCCTGCCCTCAGTTATCTCCAGAAACATTGAGAGCCCGACTGCATAGTCAGTAGAGATGGGAAATTCACCGTCTTCAGAGGTCTTTTCGTAAAAGGCCGTTATCTCCTCAGGGGAATGTCTGACGAAGACCCTCTGGCGGGTCTCATCCACCACAAGTCCCGGCAGTCCTTCTGCATACTGGGGGATCATTCCTTCAAGAAATGACCTCTCCGGCAACTGGGGCCAGAAGGGGATATCGCAGGATTTGAGAATCAGTTCTATGGCTGCTGTGGGATCCCTGTGGGGGAGGCTTCCGATCCCCGTTGTCATCAGAGGCTTTATCATACTGAGGGTAATGATATATCATTTATGGTGGAAGTTACAAGAATACTTGACTCTCGGGTTAGTTTAGAAAGGAGGTAGACAATGGCTTCTCGCTCATTCTCAGCGGACATCCTGTCCGCTTCCGAGGAGAAAATCAAGTCTCACCATCCAGGTGAGACTTATATGATTTTCAAAGCCGCTCCAATCCATTATCCACCTCCTTTCCATAAAACTGGCACACGTCATAATGGGAATTCCGGACCGATACGAATTTCCTTTACCCTTGATGGCGAACGTCTTCGCTTGCTTCGGGTCCCATTGATCGGGTCAATCCAGAATGAAGAACCCTGCGGCAAGACCGCAGGGTTCTTCGATATGTAAGGAAGTTTTATTTCATTATATTCGCTCGCTGTGCATATTCAAGAGCCAGGAGTTTCTCGAAAGGAGTGAGGATGGACAGGGATGAACTCAGGCAGATGATCGCTGATTACATGGAGAAGGGCTTTCTTGAAAACATCATAGACATGTTCAGGCATGACAGCTCATTATACGACCTGATGGGAGAACTGATAAGGGACGAACGGATAAGGGTAAGAATCGGGGTAACCGCCCTGATGGAGGAGCTCGTCCGGCTTGACCCTGAACATGCAAGGCAGGCCGTTCCAGCCCTTCTTCCTCTTCTGGCTGATGAAGACCCTGTCGTCAGGGGTGATGCAGCCAACCTTATCGGTCTTACAGGCGACCCTGTAGGCATGGAAGGCATCCGGGCACTCCTTGCTGATCCCGTTCCCCAGGTGAGGGAGGTTGTTCGGGATCTGCTGGGGGCTGAAGATGCCGGGGGAGGCGCCGGAGATTATTAAAACCTAAATTGAGCGATTCTTTTAGAAACAGTATATAAGGAGGCAGAGGGGCAGTGGGCCTGAACGGTTTTGATCATCAGATAAGCCTCACCCGGAAGGTGAGGCATGATGATCGCCTCGGAGACGGGCATGGAGGCCCGTCGAGAATGATGTGAAGGCCCATGGCCCTCTGCCTATAGAGCAAAATCGCTCAATTTAGGTAAAACTATATTAGTGAGGGCAGGCGTGTCTCCCTCGAAACCGGATTTGATGCGATATTCTTTATAAAATTATACGGGTTCCCGCCCTGTTCAGTTACAATACATTCATAGGCAAGTTGTTGGAGGTTATTGTCGGTATCGCTGAAATCCGGATTTCTCCTGAAACCAGCCTGCCCGGCGGTATCGGTTCATGGCTTTGCCTATGCAAGGTTTAGTAAGAGGGTGCTCAAAAAGGAAAGGAGGAAGCCTTATGCTGCTTGGCGAGATTACGATGGACGAATTCAAAAGGGGGCTCAGGAAGACAAAGACGATGATAATCCCCTACGGAACAGTGGAGGAGCATGGTAAGCATCTTCCCCTGAGTACGGATACAATGATTGCAGAGGAATGTCTCCGGAGGGTGGTTCAGAAGAAGAGGGCCTTCCTTGCACCACCTGTACATTACGGGGTATGCACCTCCACGAGGATGCATCCCGGGACGATAACAATCCGGCCTGAAACCCTCAGGATGCTCACCTTTGACATCGTTAGGGAGGCCTACAAGAAGGGGATCCGGAACTTCCTCCTTATCTCGGGTCATGGCGGGGGGCTTCATATGAATGCCTTGAAGGAGGTGGCTGAGGAGCTTGTAGAGGAGATTGATGACCTTAAGATCGCCGTCCTTTCACCCTGGGACATCTGCTGGGAGGAGATTTCCAGGATAGCTGAGACAGAGAATGACTCCCATGCCGGTGAGATCGAGACCTCCCTCATACTTGCACTCAGGCCCGATCTCGTCAAGGGGAGGTCAAAGGAGGAGTATCCCCGGTTCCCGAAACCCCTCGTTGTAAGGGACAAGCTGAAGTACTGGAAGGGCGGTGTCTGGGGAGACCCCGGGAAGGCATCAAAGGAAAAGGGCGAGAGGGTGATAGACCTTGTGGTGGAGCGGATTAGTGAGGTCATGGATGTTCTGGAGAAATGAACCTTGATGTTGTATAAACATGATGCCCGGCAGGGGAATGTCTATACGACTAAAATACCTTCAAGGACTTTTCAACGCAATACGGTATAATGCCCGGGAGTGTGCTCTGAATTTTTCATTATAAAGCGCCGGTCGTGTCTGAGTAGAGGAAGTCTGTTATGGACGGCGCCTTAACAAACTTGATCAGTGGTATAAAGGATGTTTGAGTAGATAAGGCCGTTCGGTTTCCGCCGGGCCGACACAGGAATGCGCTTATATGAATTATCATGTATTGATAATGAAAAATTCCAGAGCACACTCCCGGATACAAGACAGGGGAAGAATGTTTCGTTAGGGTAGGCTCCATGCCTGCATGGAATTTATGCAACTTTAAGATTTATATGACTGGAGAGGTGAACGATGCTGGAAAAGTTCTTTTTAGACAGGGATGATGCACTCCTGGTTGTAGTAGACATCCAGGAGAGGCTTGCAAGGGTGATGGAGGAGCGGGATGTAGTGGTGAACAACTGCCTTCACCTGGTTGAGCTGGCAAGACTCCACTCTATCCCGATTGTTGTTACCGAACAGTATCCAAAGGGGCTTGGCCCGACCCTGCCCGAGATTACCGATGCCCTCGGAGATACGGGCCCGGTTGAGAAGATCACCTTCAGCTGCTGCGGAGAGGCAGGATTTCTTGAGAAGGTCCGGTCTGCTGGAAGGAAAAAGATCATACTGACGGGGATGGAGACCCACGTCTGCGTGCTCCAGACCGCCCTCGACCTGATGAAGGACGGCTATACCGTGCATCTGGTGGAGGACGCTGTAACATCAAGAAGGAGGGAGAACAAGGAGACGGCCCTCCGGTTCCTGAGGGATGCCGGATGCGTTGTTACATGCACGGAGACGGTCCTTTTCCAGATACTCGAGAGGGCAGGGACGGATGAGTTCAAGTCTATCGCAAGGAGAATAAAATAGATGGACGGTGTGACGAGACTCTTCATCATCCGGCATGGTCATACAGTAAACGGTGATGAGATGCGCTACAAGGGACATACCGATGTGCCCCTTTCTGACAGGGGGCGGATGCAGGCGGAAAGGCTCGGCAGATGGCTTGCCGGACAGGGTGAGAAGCCCCAAGTCTTTCTCTCCTCCGATCTCTCAAGGGCAGTGGAGACGGCATCCATTATAGGGGACATAATGGGTGTGGTGCCTGAGATTGAGCCTGATCTCAGGGAGAGGAGTTTTGGAAAATGGGAGGGAATGAGCTTTGAAGAGATTGCCTCTGCCTGGCCCGAAGAGTTCGAGCGCTGGAAGGCCGATCCTCTCAATTACTCACCACCGGAGGGGGAGAGCACAGTATCCGTCAGAGAAAGGGTTTCAGGGCTGTTAGAGAGAAGGATGGCTGAATTCAGAGGGAGGGATGTATTCATAGTCTCCCATGGAGGAGTAAACAGGGTGCTTCTGGCCGGGTTCATGGGTCTGTCGCTCGGGCATATCTTCAGGATAGAGCAGGATTACTGCTGCCTTAACATAGTGAAGGTATTCCCCGACGGGTTCAGCCTTGTCTCACTCCTTAACGGTCATCCCTCCTGAAGTATCCTTCCAGAGGAAGGCTGGGGCCTGATTGAATGAAGAACCCTGCGGTAAGACCACAGGGTATCTTCGATATGCTCGTTACGAGTCCGTACCGGATAAGGAAGTTTTATCTTTTTACATTCGCTCGCTAACCCCGTGGCCACGATACGGGCAAG
>WFTX01000207.1 GCA_015485235.1 Nitrospirota bacterium
ATCTCCTCAGCCTGAGGGAATTTCCCACCACCACAAGGGAACTCATGGCCATTGATACTGCCGAGACTATGGGGTGTAGTGCCCCTGTAACGGCCAGCGGGATGGCAATGAAATTGTACGAAAAGGCCCAGAAAAGGTTGCCCTTGATCACCGAAAAAGTGCGCCTTGAGATATTGATAAGGTCGGTGATAAGAATAAGCCTTTCCCTTACTATCACCACATCGGCGCTCTCAATGGCAATGTCCGTAGCAGATCCAAGGGTGACACCGGCATCAGCCTCCGTAAGGGCCGGGGCGTCATTAATGCCGTCACCAACCATCATTATCATTGCCCCCTTTTCCTCCTTCAGTCTCTTTATTACCTCCGCCTTTTCAACGGGGGTGACCTCTGATACAACTTCAGTAATCCCTGCCCGGGATGCAACCGCCTCTGCCACTTTCCTGTTGTCCCCTGTCACCATCATCACAGAGAGCCCCCTTTCCTTAAGTTTCTCCGTAGTCTCAGCTGCATCCTCCCTGAGAATATCCGATACCGCAAGAAGGCCTTTGAGCCTGCCGTCAATGGCACAGAAGACAACGGTCTTTCCCTCACCGGCAAGTTCCTCGTATTTTTGCACGAGACCGGCAGGGATGTCCACTTCCTGATCCCTGAAAAGGCGTATGTTTCCCACAAGGACCTCGTGATTATTGACCTTGCCTGAGATCCCACTGCCCGGCAGTGAGAGAAAGTCCCTCACCTCATAGAGATCCTCCCGGCAGGCGTGCCTTATGGCCTGTCCAACAGAATGCTCAGAGGCCGCCTCGAGGGAGGCGGCATACCTCAGAAGGGACTCACCGCCTTCTTCAGCAGGGATCAGGTCGGTCAGAACAGGCCGTCCCCGGGTCAATGTCCCTGTTTTGTCAAAGATTATTGAGTTGACTCTGGAGGTCCTCTCAAGGACGTCTCCTCCCCTTATGAGAATGCCCTTTCCTGATGCCGTGGTTGAACCGATAAGGACGGCAAGGGGGGTGGCAAGCCCGAGGGCACAGGGACAGGCCACAACAAGTACAGAGACACTGTTCATCAGGGCCATTGAAATATCCCCGTATCTCATGAACCAGTAAGCAAAGGTCCCCAGAGCGATGGAAACCACCACCGGAACAAACCATCCCACCACCCTGTCGGCAAGGGCCTGGACAGGCGCCTTTCTCATTTGTGCCTCCTCAACGGCCCTTATGATGCCTGAAAGTACGGTCTCCTTTTCAGTCCTTGATACCTCAATCAACAGCCTGCCGTTCATGTTCATGGTCCCTGCGAAGACCTCGCTCCCAGCGGTCTTTTCAGACGGCCTTGACTCGCCTGTCAGCATGGACTCATCCACCTCTGCTCTCCCTCCAGTAACAATACCGTCAACAGGAACCCGCTCTCCCGGTCTCACCTCAACAACGTCGCCTGGTTTCACGATGCTAACAGGGACCATTTTCTTCTCATCCTTTGCCCCTGATACCACAAGACGGGCTTCGGGAGGCTGAAGGACAAGGAGTGCTGCCATGGCCTCGCCGGCCTTGCTCTTGGCACTGCTTTCAAGGAACCTTCCAAGGAGGATCAGTGTAACTATCATGGCCGATGTATCAAAGAAGACCTCACCGCCGGTGAAGATCATTACCACACTGTAGGCATAGGCGGCAAAGGAGCCGGTGAAGATCAGAAAATCCATGTTTATTGTCCGGTTTCTGATGCCTCTGAGTGTGTTCCTGAGAAAGGGCGCCCCCGAGTAGAAGAGCACCGGTGTGGCAAGCCCCCATGCTATGAACTGGAAGGTCCTCCGGTAAAACTCCTCAATCCCCTGAAAGTATCCGGCATAGAGTGCTACGGTATAGAGCATGAGTTGCATCGAGAAGAAGGCTGCCGTACCGAACCGGATAAGGAGGTCCCGGGTCTCCCTCCTCATTGCCTCCTGGAGGTCGGAAGAATGGGCAGGTCTTGGTGTGTAACCGATAGAACGGATGGCCTTTATTATCTCTTCAATACCTGTGAGACCGGCATCCCAGCGTATCCTTGCCCTGTGGGTTGCGTAGTTTATCCGTATCTCCGTTACTCCAGGGAGTTTCCCCAGGTAGTGCTCGATCAGCCAGACACAGGAGGCGCACCTTATGCCGTCAAGGTGAACCTCAATCTCCCTCTGACTGTCTGATTCCCTTATATGCCCTGAAAAGACAGCCGGGTCTATCTCTGTCTCATCGGGAGGCCCTGGTATCCAGCCCCTCCGCCTGGTGTAAAAGTCCTCAAGGCCTGCATCGTGTAGTATATGGAACACTCCCTGACAGCCTTTACAGCAGAAGAGATGCTGCTGCCCGTCAATCGTCTCATAAATCGCTTTTTCTTCTATCTTTGCCAGGCAGTGATGACAGCGCTGATCATCTTTCATGGGTGAGTCTGTCCGCCGCGGGACCGCCTCATGACAAAGAGCAGCCCTCCGGCAAGAATCATGAGAAGTGAAAGTATCTGTCCCATGGTAAGGAAGGAGAGGACAAAACCCAGTTGAGGATCGGGCTCTCTGAAAAACTCCAGAAAAAACCGTATGGCCCCGTAAAGGACCAGAAAGAGGGATGTCAGCATGCCTGGACGTCTGATCCTGTCTTTTGCAAACCAGAGAACCAGAAAGAGCACCATCCCCTCAAAGAATGCCTCGTAGAGTTGCGAGGGATGCCTGGGAAGACCGTCAGAATAGGGGAAGACCATAGCCCAGGGAACCGTTGTAACCCGGCCGTAAAGTTCTGCATTTATGAAATTCCCGAGCCTTCCAAGTCCGAGCCCTATAGGGGCGGTAGCGATTATCATGTCAGCCCAGAGCCAGAAGTCCACCTCCTTCTTTCTTGAAAAGACAATACCGGCAAGCAACGTTCCTATCAGTCCACCGTGGAATGACATCCCGCCGTGCCAGACCTTCAGTATCTCAAGGGGGTTCTGGATATAGTCGCCAAGATTGTAAAAGACTATATACCCGACTCGTGCACCTATGATCAGACCGAGGACGAGATAGAAATAGAGGTCATCCACCAGCTCCCTGCTGATGGCAAGCCCCCTCCTCCTCACCTGATACCTTACCAGTAGGTAGGAAGAGAGGAAACCAAAGAGATACATAAGGCCGTACCACCTCACTTCAAGGGGACCAAGCTTGAAGATGTAGGGTCTTATGGACGGGTAGGGTATCATGGGAAACCGGGATTAATTCTATCATAAACATGGGCCGTAACAAAAGAATCATCACCCTCCAACACCCATTGGCATGTATGATGCGATTACTCCCTGGTATTTATCTCCCGAATTGTACGATCTTAGAGCTTCAAGAGGGGTTTCACGAATCCTTCAACTACGGCCCAAAACTACCTGTCTCCTCTGGTCATGGTTTTTCAGGTTTTTTTGCTAAAAATTTGATTTTTCTGACTATATATTATATAATTAACTTAGGTTAATCATATGAGGGGTCAAGGAAGAACCCTGTGCTATCCCAGTGGACGGGAGCCATTCTAAGGAAAAATGAGGTGTCCGAGGGTGTATTCCCTATCTTTATGTCAGTCCCCTGTTGTCTTTCCCGGATTACTTGCGCTGAAAACCTCTCCCAGGATCCAGACCTGCAGAGTACTGTCAAACCTTCCGATAATATCCGGCCTTTTTTTTGCATATATAATTAATCGGGAGAGTGATCAAAAATGATTAAACACAGACAAGGTATTAGCCATCTGGTCTTCCTGATCGGTATTCTCATTCCGATCCTGTTTTTTGCAACATCTGCAGATGCAGATTATGTGGGCTCCCTTGTAAACAGGATCTTTGTTGACCCGTCTTCCCTGGACGTCGTAAGCGATGGCTATCAGGCAGGGGATGAAGTCTCCTTCATACTTGAGACCACTCCATGGCAGTCAGACGGAAAGAGTCTGAAAGGCCACGCCGCCTGGATGACGCTTTACGTTCCGCCCGGTGTTGAAGTTATCTCTGTTGAGTTCACCGATGCAACCCCTCTTGGTTCATATATTTTCAGACCTGCTGAAGATACAGATGCCTCTTACGACGGATGGGGGAGAAGGGGCGCAGCAGGATATACACCTACAACAGGTGTAACCCAGCTTGGCGAAGGTTATGTGAACCAGATGCAGCAGGATACGGGTATCTTCTACAGCACTGATCCAAGGACCTCATTGATCTCTGCTGGATTGGGACCATTAGAGCCCACAGGAATAAAGGCAGGCCCGCAGCTCATTTACAATCAGTGGGATTATGACCAGATTCTTGCCTTTGGCGTCGACGGAGCACTCTCTGGAAACAGAGGAAAGGGCAACACCCCCCTTGTGGGCACCGGTTGTACTGGCCCCAATGGGGCCGGATGCACATGGGCCGGAACCGGCTCCATTGTTGCCGGACCCCAGACGTACTATACCAACGACTACAACCCCGCCTGTTCACCATCAGCCAGTTTCGAGGATGATCTGACCTGTACCGGTCCCTGGCAGCGAATAGCCTATCCTAACTCAAAATTGGGCGCAGGAGACCCAATCACACCTGCAACCGATCAGGGTGCAATCCTGAACACTTCCGTTCCAACCTCGGCTGGTTTTACAGTCTCCTCATCCTCGCCGCTTCCACCTGGAACAAATACCGTAAGGTTCGTCCATGGCAAGAGGCGTGTGGGTGAATTAGAGACAGCACGGGTGACCTTCAGGATCACCGACCCTGTTGCTTTCCAGAACAGTTTCACCAACAACACCTTCTGTCTTGACAGCGTCGGCGGCGACACAAGTGACATTGCGGCAAAGGATAATCCCTTCAGATATTACGAACCCCAGCATCAATGTAACTTTCTTGATCCAACGGCTCATCTTTTCAAACAGGCAAGATATGTGAACAATATCCCTGATACTGGAGCCGCCCTATCCAACGATGATGTTGTGAGTTACTCCATCACCTTTACGAACACCTCAGCAAACACCCTGCATAACATAACCATCACCGATGTCCCTGAGGACTGGGCTGGCACTGCTTCACCTTACCTCAGCTTGCTTGAACCAGGAGACCCTGCCTGTGCCTGGACGGATTACGATGGTGACCGGCCAGGTCTGACTTATGTCGCAGGGAGTGCATCCTCAGGTACCGCTGAATGGACGACTCTGTCCGCCCTCCCGCCTGGAGAGAGCATTACCGTCTTTATCTGCGGCAGGGTGACAGGGGCCCCTCTCTACGAAAGGGCTTACAACTCAGGGATTGTGGATTACGATCACGGGACAACCCATCACACCCTCCGTTCAACCACAACCGGGACTGTGACCAGTTCGATTTCAGGGAGGGTTTACATCGATGCAGACTCAAGCGGCAACCTCTCGGCCGGTGATTCAGGGGCTCCCGGGGTTACCATTTCTCTCTATATAGACAATAACTCCGACGGAAATCTTGATGGAGGAGACACCCTTTACGATACGACCTCCACCCTTACAGACGGGAGCTATCAGTTTATAGGGATACCGGCTGATGATTATATTGTGGTAGAGTCTGACCCTCCTGGATGGTCGAGCACCGGCGATGCAGACAATCCCGGCGGGACCTGCGCTGCAGGAAACGGGTGCAACACCATCGGTACGATAACAATCGCGTCGGGGACCTCAAGCCGGTCCAACAATTTCTTTGACTATGTCCCCCCTTCCATGAGAAACACCATCACCGGAAAGGTCTTTGCCGATACGGACACTGATGGTATTTACGACACGGGCGAGACAGGGCCCCTTGGAGTGACTGTGACTCTTTACAGTGATACGAACAGTAACGGCATTCTTGACGGGGGTGATATTCCGATCCAGACACAGAATACCTCCATAGGGGGTGACTTCCAGTTTATTCTTGTTACAGACGGTGATTTCCTGATGGAGACATCAGGTCTTCCTTCCGGGGCGACCATGACAACGGACAATCTTGAGTCAGCCTCTTTTACCGGTCTTGGGAATCTGGACAGCGGAAACTATTTCGGCTACATCGCCCCTCCCGGCCTCTCTGTCACAAAGATTGCTGACAAGGCATCTGTAATGCCCGGAGATACAATCACATATACTATCGAGGTCAGGAACATCACCAGCACCGTCCAGACGGGGATAAATGTCTCTGACCCCCTGCCTTCAGGGACGATTTATGTGTCTGAGAGCACTGCTGCAACAGGGACCACGGATACCGGCTCTTCCGGAAGCCTTGATTTAACCCCCTCAGGAGACACCTATCTTGAAGAGAAGAACCCCAACAACAACTACGGAAGCAACAACGAACTGAAGATCAAGACAAAGAACAATGACGATAAGCGCCCGCTCCTGAAGTGGGACCTTTCTTCCATCCCCTCAGGTGCCACAATCACCTCTGCAACAATGAGTTTCTTTGTAACAAGGGATAGGGGCGGTGTTACCGTGAATATCCACAGGATGAGCACCGACTGGACCGAAGGAGGGGCCGACTGGAATACCTATGACGGAACCAGCAACTGGATCACCTCCGGTGGTGACTATAACGGGACGCCCGAGGGGAACTTCACACCTGACAAAAAAAATCAATATGTGACAGTAGATGTCACTTCTCTTGTTCAGAACTGGACCAGTGGAGCCTATCCTAATTACGGGGTTATACTCATTTCCGATTCAGACAAGGAAGTCAAAATAGCCTCGTCTGAAAGCACGGGGAGGGAGCCGGTTCTTACTGTCTCCTATACGGTTCCTCCTACTGTTGAGACCAAGACAAATCAGAGCACTGATCCCAATCCTCTGGCTGACGGTACACCCCCTGCTCTTGTACTCCCTGCTGACGGGTTCGTGCTACTCCCCGGTGATTCCATGACAGTAACTTTCACCGTAACAGTTGACTCTCCCATCAGCCCAGGTATTACGGAGATCCTGAACGAGGCAACCGCAACGAGTTATGAATCTGTTATTCCTGCAACCGGTTCTGCCAACACCCTTCTTCCCACACTTGAATCATATGAAAGTGATTACACCACCATCAAAGACCTTTTTTACAGAGACCCCGACGGAAGTGGTTGGGGGACTGACCCCATTTATTCAGGCGGGATAAGATACGGGACCTCAACAGCTTATGATATAGCCTATTACGACAGCAACGGGAATCTCGTATATACAGACACCTCTGCCTCGTCGGATGCTGCGGGAGCCCTGAAAGGAGTCGATCCGAACACGAATGATGCAGTCCGCTACGGAACTTGGACGGCTGTAGTAATACCCGACAGCTACACACCATCTCCGAACCTCTCTTCACAACTCTCCGACACAAACAGCATCACCACCGACACATTTGATGTTGTTACATGGTCGAAGGTTGTATTCACTGATATGAACGGAACCCCTGTCCTTGGTTATGACATGTCATCAGGCTCAAACACTGCCTACATAACCGTTTACGATCGTGATGAAAATAAAGACCCTGCTCTTATTGAAACGGTTTCTCTCACAGTCTCAGACCCAAACACAGGGGATTCCGAGACAGTCATCCTCTATGAGACAGGTTCGGATACCGGAATTTTTGCAAACGACTCCAGTGGGAGCCGGTTAGGCCTTCCTCTCTCAACTACCTCGGGCGGTTCTCCCAACGATGGTACTCTCTATGTTACAGGCGGCTACAATATTTCAGCGTCCTATACCGACAGTGACGACTCAGCCGACACCGCGACCGCGACTGTATTCATCCCAACCAGGGTGACCCTCTCAGGATTCAGGGGTTATGTAGAGGATGGAAAGGTCATAATCGAATGGGAGACCGACTCTGAGACAGATACGGTCGGGTTTCACCTTGAGAGATTTAATCCCGCCTCTCTAAGGTTCGAGAGAATAAACCGGAACATACTGCCAGGCCTTATCACATCTCCCCAGGGTGGAGTCTACCGACTTACAGACCCAGATGCCCGGCCAGGCGGACACTACAGATACCGTCTTGTTGAGCTGGAAGGAAGCGGAAAGATAAACCTCTACGGTCCATTCAGCGTAAACCTTGAAGGAACGGGAATTGCCAGCCCTTCACAGGAGATATTACACAGATCAGGTATCAGAGGTCCCGGTTCTTTTATAGATTCAAAATCTGATGGCAAGGTTACTGTGACCAGTTTCAGTGACGGGACGATTATCGTGGGAGCCAATACCAGAGGGCACAAAGGGAAGACCGCAAGTTATAAGAACAGAGACGGCACTACGGTGGTCAACCTTGGTAGTGAGACCACTTCAGGAAGCGTCTTTTCAATGGAAGCATTGAACTACAAAAGACTGACTCATAAAAAGTCCCGCCGGATTGCTGGAACCAGAAGAATGGAGGCGAAGAAAATACGTCCCTTCTCTTTGAGAGACTCCCTTGCAAAAGCCATCAAGATCCCGGTGAAGGCCGAAGGCATTTACTACATTTCTTCAGAGGAGATAAGCAGGACCCTCGGGCTTCCTGAACCGCTTGTCAGAAAGAAAATCATGGCACGAAAATTCAGGCTTGAAAATGCCGGAAAGGCGGCTGCTTACATGCCCCGTCCCGACGGCTCAGGCCTCTACTTCTACGGAAAAGGCATCAGCAGCATCTACACGGATACGAACATATACTATCTTAAGCCCGGCAAGGGAAAGACCATTCGGTGGGCTCGAAAGAAAACAGGCAGGAATGCCCGGATTTC
This sequence comes from Nitrospirota bacterium, assembly GCA_015485235.1. Taxonomy (GTDB): domain Bacteria; phylum Nitrospirota; class Thermodesulfovibrionia; order Thermodesulfovibrionales; family JdFR-85; genus WFTX01. The sequence continues at coordinate 8,669 of WFTX01000207.1, forward strand.
AACGTACAGAGAAAAGATCAGGTACGAAGTAAACATGTTCCCTGCAACGGGCCTTTTTGATGACCCTGAAGCCGATTACTGGTTGTGGGATTATCTCTTTGCCGGTCAGCCCGGGCTTGATGAAAAGGAATTCAGCATGGAGCTCACAGGTCCTGCAGGCAGAGGAGACGTAACAGTGACCATCACTCTCATGGGTTCCACTGAAGCTGCAGAAGGAGATGACCACCATGCAGTAATAAGTATTAACGGCATTGAGGCCGGCTCAGCCGTATGGAAGGGAAGGACCCGTCATATCGCTGAAGTCTCCATTGATCCAGGAATCCTCCAGGAGGGGACAAACATTGTTACCTTAAGAGCGATCCGTGATCCCGGAGTGCCATACAGCATCTTCTTCCTTGACTCCATTGAGATTGAATATGAAAGTCTCTTCAGGTCTGAAAACGACAGGCTGACCTTCACCGCCCCTGAAAAAGGCAGAGCCACTCTGACAGGATTCTCCACCGGTGATATCATTGCTCTTGATATAAGCCATGAACTCCGCCCCCGTCTTGTCAGACCCGAAATCGGTGCTCAGACTGACGGGACCTTTTCTGTAACCATTAATGTTCTTCAAGGTCACAGATACTTTATCGCCTCAACATCCGGCGTATATACTATTGAAAATTCCGTTCCTGACTGGCCTTCCCATCTGAAAGACAACCGGGGTGCTGAATACCTGATCATAACCCCTCCGGAACTTGCTGAAGCCATGAAACCGCTTGCCGCCTACAGGAAGGGAAAGGGACTTTCAACCATGATCATCAGGACAGATGACATTTACGACGAATTCAACTCTGGGAGAAGATCCCCTCATGCCATTAGGGAATTTCTTGAGTGGGCTTATAACGAGTGGCAGGTAAGGCCTCTGTATGTGATACTTGCCGGTGAGGGAAGTTACGATTACAGGAACTACCTGGGGAATTCAGACTCCCTCGTCCCTCCACTCATGATAGCCACTTCAAAGGGGCTCTTCCCGAGTGATACAATCCTCGGCGATATTGACAGGGATGGAAGACCTGAGATTGCAGTTGGACGTATCCCAGTAATTTCCTCCAATGAGGTGATAGAACTACTTAATAAAATAAAAGCCTACGAATCCAGTACACTCCCTTCAGTCACAGCCCTCTCCGACAATCCCGATGCTGGCGGTGATTTTCCGACTGGGAGCATTCAGGTGCACAGTCCCCTCTCAGGCATCATGACTGTTCAGAGCATTTCACTTGCAGAGATGAATCTCTCTGAGGCGAGATCTCTCCTTTTCGATACCCTTAAACAGGGGGTCGGCCTGATCAGCTACACAGGACACGCCGGGCTCACACAGATTGCCGACGAGGGACTCCTGAAGACATCGGATATATCGGGGCTTCAGAGCAGTTATCCTCCTCTCTTTGTCGGCCTTACCTGTGTGATGGGCAACTTTGCCATCCCGGGGGTTGACAGTCTTGGAGAGGTACTTGCCATCGAACCTTCCGGGGCATCAGTTGTATGGACGGCCACAGGAATGAGCATGAATGAAGATGCAGTATCTCTGGGAGAACAATTTTTCCGGAGCCTGTATCTTGAGGGTATACCGACTCTTGGAAAGGGCATACTCAGGTCATACAGTTCATACATGGACCGCGGAGGGAATCCTGAAATGGTATGGATATACACCCTTATCGGTGACCCTGCCATAGTGATCCCAAGATAGATAAATGAAGAACCCTGCGGCAAAACCGCAGGGTATCTTCGATATGTAAGGGGGTTTTTATCTCATTACATTCGCTTGCTGTGCATAATGAAGAACCCTGCGGCAAGACCGCAGGGTATCTTCGATATGTAAGGAAGTTTTATTTCATTATATTCGCTCGCTAACCCCGTGGCAAGACCACGGGACAATGACACTTGCCGCAAGGTGCGAAGCACCCGGAGGCAAGAATGGAATTTAAGTATTTGTTCCTTGCATTGAGTATATTATGCGCTCGGCATATTCAAATCAGCCGAAGATAATGCTCGCCCTTTCCCGTATGAGCCTCCTGCCGAGGTCTATCATGGAACAGTACATCCTTTCGGCAAGGTCCTTTCTGCCTATGGAAAAGGGGGTCTTCAGCGAGGAGTTTATAAGGTATGCCTCTTCAGCATAAAGCTCTATCAACTCATCATTGATTTCAAGGTATTCATCCCTGCTATAAGCCTTCCGTGCCATCTCACCGTAATCCCGGCTGGAACCGGAAGAAAGCATCTTCAGGAAAAAGCCCGTCTGTTTTCTGAGCCTTTCTCTTCTGTAAGGGTTTATCTTTTCATAATCAAAGGTGACCTCAATAGGGAGAAATCTGATATCCCTGAGAAGCTTTTTGTCAAGGATCATGCTTTTTTCAATCAACTCCTCCAGGTCCTGTTCAGCCACTGCACAGCCGACCTCCTTTAACATCTCTGCAACCTCGATGCACTCCCTGTTGAGTTCTCTCTCACGCCTGACCCTGGCCTCAAGAAAACGTCTCATAACAGCCCTCTCGATAGATG
>WFTX01000208.1 GCA_015485235.1 Nitrospirota bacterium
CTCATAACCCCATTTAATGCAATGATGATTAAATTACAAAAAAGGATGATTATCAACCTGATGGGTGATAAACTGGCAGTTGGTGTATGGATAAAGCGGTATTGCTGAAATGGGGATTACTCCCCGCCTTCACCAGCCCCATAGTCCAATATTCAGATATCGTTAGTAAAAGAATCGCTCAACTCAGGTATCAAAAATCTTACAGGAGGTGACAATGGGGAGGTATGAAGACTTCTTCAGGAAAAGCATTGAGGACCCTGCAGGGTTCTGGGGAGAGGCAGCAAAGGAGATAACATGGTTTGAACCATACGAGAAGGTACTTGATGATTCAAACCCGCCCTTTTACAAATGGTTCCCCGGCGGAAAGATGAATACCTGCTACAATGCCCTTGACAGGCACGTGGAGGGAGGCCGGGCCGATCAGGTCGCCCTGATTTACGACAGCCCTGTTACCGGCACCATCAGGAAGTTCACTTACAGGGAACTTCTCGATAAGGTTTCCCGTTTTGCCGGTGTTCTCCGGAGCCTTGGAGTTGAAAAGGGTGATACTGTAGTCATCTACATGCCCATGATCCCTGAGGCCGCTATTGCCATGCTCGCCTGCGCCAGGCTCGGGGCAGTCCATTCCGTGGTCTTTGGAGGGTTTGCAGCCCATGAACTTGCCATCAGGATAGATGATGCAAAGCCGAAGGTGGTGGTTTCTGCATCCGGGGCAAGGGAGGTCACAAGGGTAATTGAGTACAAACCCCTCCTTGACAGGGCCCTTGAGGAGGCAGGGCATAAACCCCGGAGTTGTGTGATTTATCAGCGTGACTTTGTGAAGGCTGATATGACTCCCGGGAGGGATCATGACTGGGAAGAACTGGTGCAGAAGGCGGAACCGACTGAATGTGTCCCCGTGGATGCCACAGACCCCCTTTACATACTTTATACCTCGGGCACAACGGGTATTCCAAAAGGCGTGGTAAGGGACAACGGGGGACATGCCGTCGCCCTCAGGTGGAGTCTCGAGTACATTTACGGTGTCAAGCCCGGGGAAGTCTACTGGGCTGCATCCGATGTGGGATGGGTCGTAGGGCACTCATACATAGTTTATGGTCCCCTGATAACGGGTTGTACCACCATACTGTATGAAGGTAAATCCGTGGGCACACCTGATCCAGGGGCCTTCTGGCGGGTGATTTCCGAGCATGATGTGAAGGTGCTCTTCACGGCACCCACTGCATTCAGGGCGATAAAAAAGGAAGATCCCAACGGGGAGTATCTGAAGAAATACGACCTCTCCGGGTTCAGGTATCTCTTCCTCGCCGGAGAAAGGCTCGACCCTGATACCTACCACTGGGCGAGCGATCTTCTGAAAAAACCCGTGATAGATCACTGGTGGCAGACCGAGACGGGCTGGCCGATCACTGCAAACTGCATGGGTATCGAGGAGTTCCCCATAAAACCCGGCTCCTCAACAAAACCGGTTCCCGGCTATAATGTCAAGATTCTCGATCCCGACGGCAAGGAACTCCCGCGTGACAAGGAGGGTATCGTTGCCATCAAGCTTCCTCTCCCTCCGGGGACACTCCCGACCCTCTGGAAGAAGGATGACCGGTTTGTCGAGTCCTACATGAAGCCCTTTCCCGGGTATTACTACACAAGCGATGGTGGATTCATAGACAGTGACGGCTATGTCTGGATAATGGGAAGGATGGATGACGTGATTAATGTCTCGGGACACCGCCTCTCCACAGGAGAGATGGAGGAGGTTGTTGCGAAACATCCCGCAGTGGCGGAGTGTGCCGTGGTGGGTGTCTCTGATTCACTCAAGGGGCAGTTGCCTGTTGGACTCGTGGTGCTCAAGGCCGGTGTTGATGGTGACCCCAAGGAGATTGTATCCGACCTTGTCCGGATGGTGAGAGACCAGATAGGCCCCATAGCCTGCTTCAAGCAGGCCGTTGTCGTAAAGAGACTTCCCAAGACACGGTCAGGAAAGATCCTCCGGGGTACGATCAGGAAGATAGCCGATTGTGAGGAATACCGGATGCCGTCCACCATTGATGATCCTGCAATCCTGGGTGAGATAGAAGAGGCCTTAAAGACTATCGGCTACGCCCGGAAGGACTGAAAAAGAAAGGGGAGAGGCCCCGGGCCTCCTCCCCTTTACAGACTATGATAGAAAAGATCCTTTCCCATCCCTCCATAACAGGGGAAATCCTTGAAAACTCCAGCGACGGGATAATAATCGTTGATAATGAGGGGACCGTTGTCTACATCAACGGGAGGGCCCAGAAGATAACAGGCCTTGATGGCAGGGCGGTCATCGGCCGGAAGGCGGTGGATGTCATACCCAATACCAGGCTGAATCATGTGGTCCGGACAGGCAGGGCCGAGATAGGCAGGAAACAGCTCATAGGTGAGACCGTGATCGTGACGAACCGCTATCCCCTCCGTAACGAGAAGGGAGATGTGGAAGGTGCTGTTGCCATATTCAGGGATGTGACGGAGATAGAAAGGCTCTCCGACAGGGTCTCGGATCTCTGGAGGGCGCGGGAACTGCTCGAGGCTGTCATAGAGTCATCGGAGGATGCCATATCCGTGGCTGATGAAAGGGGGGTGAACATCATTGTGAATCCTGCCTATACCCGGATCACGGGGCTTCCGAGGGAGGCCGTTCTGGGCAAACCCGTAACAATAGATATCGCAGAAGGAGAGAGCATGCACATGAAGGTCCTCCAGACGGGAAAACCTGTCCATAACGTCAGGATGAAGGTGGGGCCCATGAAGAGAGAAGTGGTCGTCAATGTAGCTCCCATATATATTGACGGTCAGATAAGGGGAAGTGTGGGGGTGATTCACGATATATCCGAGATAATTGCACTCACGGAGGAACTCACAAGGGCCAGAAAGCTGATAAGACACCTCCAGGCAAAGTACACCTTCGACGATATCATCGGGAGGGCTCCGGGGCTGCTCAGGGCCAAGGAAGAGGCGATGAGGGCTGCAGCCACTCCTGCCACGGTCCTGCTCCTCGGGGAGAGCGGGACGGGGAAGGAACTCTTTGCCCATGCCATACACAACATGAGTACGAGAAGGGAAGGGCAGTTCGTCCGGATAAACTGTGCTTCCCTTTCCGAGAGCCTCCTTGAGAGTGAGCTCTTCGGATATGAGGAGGGCGCCTTCACAGGTGCAAGAAAGGGCGGGAAGAAGGGACTCTTTGAAGAGGCCGACGGGGGGACCATATTCCTTGATGAGATAGGGGAGTTGACACCTTCTCTCCAGAGCAAACTCCTCAGGGTGATGACGGAACGTGAGATAAGGCGGGTAGGCGGAACTGACCAGATCCCCGTCAATGTGAGGATCATTGCAGCAACAAATGCGGATCTCAGGAAGAAGATACGGGACGGTCAGTTCAGGGAAGACCTTTACTACAGGCTGAATGTCGTTCCCATCACCATCATGCCGCTCCGGGAGAGGAAGGAGGACATACCTCTTCTCGTGGAGCATATAATCTACAGGCTCAACCAGAACTTCGGCCGGAATGTGAGGGGGGCATCAGAGGCTGTCCTTGATATCTTCCAGGACTACTCCTGGCCCGGGAACATAAGGGAACTTGAGAACATACTGGGCAGGGCGATCATTAACATGAGGGTCCAGGAAAGGATCATGGAGCCTGAACATCTTCCCCCTCTCTGCCAGGAACAGGAGGACTGTCTTGAACAGATTTTCAGGGGGAAGGTGCGTCCCCTTGAAGAGGTTGTCTCCATGGCTGAGAAGGAGGCCATCGTCAATGCCCTGAAAGAGACCGGAAGGAACAGGGAGCAGGCAGCAGGGCTCCTGGGGATCTCGGTAAGAAGTTTATATTATAAGATGAAACGTTACGGGATTCGGTGACGACTGTTATCTATCCCAGAACAACCTGAATGTTGCATTAACATGAGGTCCGGCAGGGAAATCTGCCATCACGGATCTTCAACGCAATATTGAGTGATTCCAGAGCACACCCCCGGATACAAGCAGGATGAAATCACATATGTACAAAATAATATTGCCGGGAGGCGGCAAGGCTTCAAAAACACAATGCAACCGACAGGATTAAATGGACAGGAACCTGAGTCAGCAGGTGCTGCTGAAGACTGTCTGATCAGGGTTGTCAGATACATGAATATGCAC
>WFTX01000209.1 GCA_015485235.1 Nitrospirota bacterium
ATATAACATATGCTTTTTGGTTCAAAGACACCGGTAGGTCTGGATATCGGGTCCGGCTATCTGAAGGTGGCCCAGGTGAAAGAGAAGAGAGGGGGCTATGAGTTGGATGCCTTTGACATGATCCCCCTCCCTCCTGAGTTGATCGTTGACGGTTCCATTATAGACTCCATCAGGCTGGTAGATGCGATCAAGGAACTCATCAAAAAGGCCAGGATAAGGACCAAGGAGGCGGTTATCTCCGTAACAGGCCATTCAGCTGTAATAATAAAGATGATAAGCCTCCCTGAGATGACCGAAGAAGAGCTGGAGGAGTCCATCAAGTTCGAGGCTGAACAGTATGTCCCTTTTGATATAAACGACGTGAACGTGGATTTCCAGATAATCGGTCCGCGGGAAGAGCCCGGCCAGATGGACGTGATACTCGTGGCAGTCAAGAAGGATATAATAAACGAATACGTCTCTGTGGTGAAGGAGGCAGGTCTGAACCCTGTTGTCGTGGATGTGGATGTCTTTGCCATGGAGAACATGTATGAGGTCAACTACGACATTATCCCCAATACGAATGTGGCCCTGCTTGACATAGGGGCAAGCTCGCTAAAGCTGAACATAGTAAAGGGAGGCGCACCTCTTTTTACGAGGGATACACCAATCGGAAGCAATGTTCAGACAGAGGCACTCCAGAGGGAGTTCAACATAACCTTCGAGGTGGCCGAGAGGCTGAAGAAGGGTGAGAGTGTCGAGAATATTACGGAAGAGGCGGCTCAGGAGGTCATAATGGCTGCCTCAGAGGAGATTTTCACCGAGGTCGGCAGGTCTCTGGATTACTACCGGACTTCCATGTCAGGTGAGGAGATTGCAGAAATAATCATATCAGGCGGTGGAGCCCTTGTCAGCGGTTTTCCCGAGATGCTTGCCGAGAGGACGGGCATGGAGGTAAGAAGGTCCGACCCCTTCCAGAACATAGAGATTTCCAAGAAACTTGATGAGGCATATATAAGAGAGATCGCTCCTATTGCTGCTGTTGCCGTGGGGCTTGCCCTGAGGAGGGTGGGGGATAGATGATAAGGGTCAACCTCATTCCAGGCAAGAAAAAGAAGAAGGCCAAACCCCTTCCGGGGTTTATTGTTGCAACGGTTCTGCTCACGCTCCTTACGGTAGTGGTTACAGGATTCCTTTATTTCAGTATAAAGGATGAGATAAAGACGCTCACTGCCAGGAAGCAGGCCAATGCCCGGAGGATAAAGGAACTCAAGGCGAAACTGAAGGATCTGGACAAGTTTGAGAGGCTGGTCAAGGATGTGGAGGCAAAGAAGAAACTGATAATCCAGCTCCGGAAGAACCAGTCAGTCCCAGTGAGGATCCTTGATGAGATCAGCCAGAACCTCCCCAATGGTCTCTGGCTAACGGAACTTACCTTCAAGGGCCGGTCAGTCCAGATCAAGGGTTATGCCTTCACCAATTCGGACGTGGTGTCCTATGTCAACAACCTGAAGAAATCAAAGATGTTTAATGGTGTATATCTTGCAGAATCAAAGCGGGAAAATATACGGCAGAAGGATATAAGAGAGAAGATAGAGGCATATAAATTCAGTATCCGGATGAATGTGGTGACATGATATGGCACTTAACCTGAAATTGAACATCAAAGGAGTGCAAATCCCGAAACCGGCGAGGTATGCCATTGCGATAGGGATTCCTCTTCTGATAGCCATTCTGTTTTATTTCCTTTATTACAGTCCGAAAAGCAAAGAGATCCAGAAACTAAAATCAGAGATAGCAAAACAGGAACAGGAAATCTCAAACGCAGAGGTAAAATTAAGAAAACTTCCCAAACTCAAGGCCCTTTATGCCATAAGGCTGAAGGAACTGGAAGACCTCAAGAGGCAGTTGCCTGAGGAGAAGGAAGTCTCGGGGCTTCTCAAGCAGGTCTCCGATCTGGGCATAAAGTCCGGTCTCGTCATAGGACTCTGGAAGCCGTCGAACAAGAGGACCCATCCCAGCGGCGTTGTATATGAGATTCCCGTCAAGGTGGAGATGCGCGGGGCCTTCCACAGGCTTGGTTATTTCTTCAGTGCCCTCAGCGGCCTGAACAGGATTGTGAATATTGCAAACCTCAAATTAGGCAATCCAAAGGTGTCGGGGAACGAGGCGGTGCTTAAGATATCCTTCAATGCAGTCACCTTCTCTTCAGTGCCTGAAAGCGAGGCAAAGAAGGCCCCTGCCAAGGGAAAGGGAAGACGGGGTAGAAGGAGATGAGGAAGCTCGCATCATTAATGTCGGTCTTATTACTTCTTGCATGGATTCCTGCCTGCAAGGGAAAACCTGCCCGCAAGGCGGTGAGAACGCCGGCTAAGAAGATTTCCAGACAGGCGGCCGTGAAGGAAGAAAAGATGGTCATCCCCTCAAAGCCGGAGATATTCAAGATAAAGAAGGTTGAGTACAACCCGGCAGGCCGGCGGGATCCCTTCCTCTCCATTGTATCCCTGACCAAGCAGAAGGTGCAGAAGAAGAGGAAGAAGAGCCTTAATCCCCTGGAAAATTACGATGTGGCAGACTTCAGGCTCCTTGGAGTGATATACGACGGAAAGGATTACTATGCATCCATACTCCTTCCTGACGGGAAGGCCTTTACTGTAAAGAAGGGTATGAAGCTTGGACTCTATGGTGGTTCAATTATAGATATCAGCCCTGATTCTCTCGTTATAAGGGAGTATGTAATGAACTACAAAGGGGAACTGAGACCGAAAGATACGGTATTGAAACTCCGGAAAGAGGAGGAATAGATGAAAAGGTTATATATCATGAAAAAAGGGAGGAGAGTGAGTAAAGTGAAAAGAAGGGCCGTGAGGGGCTCTGTGGTTCATACCATAATCCATGGAGTCATGATCCTGATGTTCATATCAGTAATTATATCCGGTTGTACACCGGCAAAGACGGTCAAGCCTCCTGCCGGGGACGCTGTAAATGAAAAACAGGAGACAGCGGTCCTTACCTCGGTCAGGGAGGTTGAGGGAGGCATTGCTGTGGATGCTTCCTCCCCCTTTGAATATACCATTACAAAACCTGCCGATCCCTTCCGGGTCATCATTGACCTGAAAGGCATCAGCAGGGGGAACCTCCCTAAGAAGATAACCTTTTCAGGCAAGGGGCTTGCCACAGAGGTGGAGATAGATGAGGTAAGGCTGCCCGTTGAGGCCACGAGGCTGAACATTCTCCTCTCGTCCCCCGTTGAAGTAACCCCCGAAATGCGGGGTGTAGAGCTTTACCTCGGATTCAGGCTCCAGGAGGAGACTGAATCCTCTGAAGGTGCTATTCCTGTGGTGGAGGAGGGCCAGGCATCGGCTGAAGAGCCTGATCTGTCTCAGGCCGATAATGAGCTTCCACCTGCCCAGTATCTTGAATCCATCTCAATGAAAAGGCTTCCCGATGCCCTTCAGGTCATTCTGAAAGGTGACGGGAGCATGATACCCGACGTCTTTCCCCTTGATGACCGGCTGGTAATCGATATACCTGACGTGGATATGAGAGCCCGGATCCCCGGCGAGGTTGTAAAACCCCTCCGGGGGATAAGGTGGGGAGAGCATGACGGAAAGATAAGGGTGGTCCTCGACCTGGAGGACAATACCTCCTTTGATGTCGTCTCCATAGGTGATGAGGTAAGGGTAAAGCTCCGTTCTGCAGGGCTGGTCGAGTCAGCCATGATGATGAAGGAGGGTGAGGGAGGAGAGGCATCCCGGCCATCGCCGGAACCGGCGCCGGGTGCAGCCGGAGAGAAGATGAGTCCTGATGTCTCACCTGCTACACTCTCAGAGGGCGGATATACCGGCAAGAGGATCTCCCTTGATTTCCAGGATGCCGATATTGTTCCCATCTTCCGGCTTATCGCTGACGTGAGCGGCTACAATATCGTTGTTGATCCCCAGGTGAAGGGCAAGATCACGATGAAGTTAGTGAACGTTCCCTGGGACCAGGCCCTGGACCTCATACTGAAGTCTAACAAACTCGACAAGGTGGTGGAAGGCAATATAATCAGGGTTGCCCCCGTCTCGGTGCTTGCCAAGGAGCAGGAAGAAAGGGCCAGGCAACAGGCAGCGGCAAGGAAGGCCGAACCCCTTGTAACCAAGGTCTTTCCCATAAGCTATGCGAATGTGAAGAACGTCCAGAAATCAATCGACACTGCAAAAATCCTTTCAGAGCGTGGCAGTATCAGCGTGGACGAGCGGATCAGTTCAATCATTGTGAAGGATGTTGAGAGTAATATGCCGAAGGTGGAAGAGCTTGTAAAGACCCTTGACAAGCCGACTCCCCAGGTGCTCATAGAGGCGCGGATAGTGGAGGTGAATACTGCGGCCAAGAGCGAGTTCGGGATCAAATGGGGTCTTTCCATGCATACCTATGACAAGACCATCTCCCTTGGCGGGCTTACCCCCTTCATGGTGGATTTTCCCTCTGGAGCAGGGCCCGGGTCCGGCTCTGGTATAAATTTCGGTTTTATAAATCCTGCCGGCACACTGAAGCTTGACCTTGAGATAGGTGCCCTTGAGAACTCCGGCAAACTCAAGATAGTCTCCAATCCGAGGATCATCACCGTGGATAATGAGGAGGCCTTCATCTCACAGGGTAAGAGCATACCCGTCAGGAAGCTCACCTCTGAAGGGACCGTCTCAACGGAGTTCAAGGATGTGAAACTGGAACTGAAGGTGAAACCCCATATAACTCCTGACAACTCAGTGATACTGAGTGTTGAGGCCAAGAAGGAAGAGATTGATCCGACTGTTCCTTCAGTCGAAGGTGTTCCCGGTACGGACAAGAAGGAGGCAAAGACGAACGTCATCGTAAAGGACGGTGAGACCCTTGTAATCGGGGGAATTTACAAGACCTTTGATAACGATTCATCCACAGGAGTACCGGGGGCGATGGATGTTCCTGTTCTGGGATGGCTGTTCAAGAAGAAGCAGAAGGAATTCAATACAAACGAACTTCTTATATTTATTACACCGAGGATCATTACTCAGCCTCCCAAGGAGTGATTAATTGCCAGTTCGATACGAATTCATCTGGAACTTTAGTATAATAGACCGGGAGAAAAAACGGTTATATATAGTTATATGAAGGAGGAGAGATGAAAAGGTTTTTATCGATACGACTAAACATGCTGATAGGAATAATCAGTGGTCTTGTGTTTATACTTTCCGCTTGCGGTGGCTCCGGTCCGGGTTCTCCCGGAAGCCAGGGCTCGGAGAACACAGGAGCGAAGATCGAGATAACAGGGGTCAATCATAACGATGCAGGATTCGGGGATCAGGGTGACAACTGGGATATTGACTATATACAGGATATATGTGAGGACGGTACAGGAGAACCCTTCGGGAATGATTTCGGTTCCTTTACATTCAAGGCGACTCCCCTTGACACCTCCTTTACCCCCGGCAATCTCCATATCGAGACATATACAGTAGAGTTCTTTCCCCAGGATCCGGGTGCGCCTCCCATAGAGAGGCTGAACGGGTTCAACTCATTTACCATTGAGCCAACGGGTGATGAGTTCCAGAGCGGGAATTTCATGCTTATTGATGTGGCAAGGAAGGTGAAGGTGGCCCAGGATGTTACAAGCGGACTTTACTCTCCTCAAAGGATACCAATTCTTTACGATATGAGGGTGACCTTCTACGGACAGGATGATTTTGGTAACGACTTCTCAATAGAGTTTACCAGAACTATAGACCTGGCGGACTTTAACAACTGCTAATTAATTATGAATATAATCCAGGAGGCTTGATATCATGAAAGGGAAAGGAATGAAGAGGGTTTCATCCCGGAGAGTTTTTTATATACTGGTCCTGTGCCTGCTTATCGGGGCAGGGG
>WFTX01000210.1 GCA_015485235.1 Nitrospirota bacterium
GCCGCTGCCTGCTTCTGGCGGATATCGGAGGGCCTCTTCTTGAGCCCCAGCCTTCTGATGCCTGCAGCAACAGCACCAGAGGAGACGACGGCTATATCATGTCCCCCGGTGTGAAGCGAGGCTATAGCGGCAGAGATGGCATTTATCCGTCTCGTGTCAAGACCGGTTCCCGTCGTGATTATATTGCTCCCTATCTTTATGACCGTTCTCATATCTTAAACAAACTGGTTATTGGGTTATTAGGTTATTGGGTTACTCAGCCTCAACCTTGACCTCAGCCTGAAGGCTCTCAAGCTCTTCCACAAGAAATAAAAGCAGTTCCCTGATCCCTTCGCCGGTTACAGAAGATATGGGGAATAGAGGTCTCTGCTCTATTTTACAATATTCCTCGAGTATTTTAAGTTTTTCCGGATCAACGGCGTCCATCTTTGATGCCGCAATCACCTGTGGCCTCCGGTCAAGTCCTGCCCCGTAGTGATAGAGTTCGTTGTTAATTGTCTTCATATTGTCCACGGGATCACCTTCCGAGGCCACGGAGACATCAACCAGATGAACAAGGAGCCTTGTCCGTTCGACATGACGGAGAAACCGTTGTCCCAGCCCTGCACCCTGGTGTGCCCCTTCAATAAGGCCCGGGATATCGGCGACTACGAAGCTTCTGAAATCCTCCATCTTTACAACTCCGAGGTTCGGCACCAGGGTCGTAAAGGGGTAGTCCGCTATCTTCGGCCTGGCCGCGGATATCCGGGAAAGAAGGGTTGACTTGCCTGCATTGGGAAGCCCGATCAGTCCAACATCGGCAAGGAGTTTGAGCTCGAGGATGAGGGTCTTTTCCTCGCCATCCTCTCCCGGCTGGGCGTAACGAGGTGCCTGCCTTACGGGTGTGGCGAAGTGGGAATTGCCGAGACCACCCCTTCCGCCTCTGGCCACAAGGACCTCTGCGCCTTCATGATCAAGGTCAGCTACGATCTCCTCTGTATCAGCATCCCGGACCACCGTGCCCACCGGGACGCGTATTATCAGGTCATCTCCGTCATGGCCGTGCTGTTTCTTGCCCCTTCCATGTCCTCCGTTTGCCGCCCTGTATGTCTTCCTGTATCTGTGATCAAGGAGGGTCGAGAGCTGGGAATCAGCCCTGATGATTATATGTCCGCCACGGCCACCGTCCCCACCGTCAGGACCTCCCTTGGGTATGTACTTCTCCCTCCGGAAGCTCACACATCCCTTCCCGCCGCGGCCTGCACGGACCTGTATCTTTACATAATCTATAAACTCAGGCATATCTCAGAGTATCGTACTGTTGTAAATTTGTTACCTCAAGGCATGGGGTGGTCGATGCGACTAAAAGCCCTCACGGAGCCTACCCTGCCTGTTCAGTTATCCGGAACCATACCATAAAGAAGACACCCTGCGGCAAACAGCAGGGTATCTTTTCGATATGTAACGAAGGTGTTTTCTATCACATCCGCTCGCATAAGCTTGCTGTGCATATTCACTTCTATAAAAACAACTCCCAGTCATGAGCAGAATTGCCCTGATCTGATTATAACAAATGCCTCTGTAATGAATCGAGGTGTTTCTTCAGCCATGTTACAACACTCAAGCCCCTCTTCTGGTATAATGTATAAATATTTCTGAAGGAGGGTATTTATGAATCTTGGAAAGACAATCAGGGAAGGTTATGAGATCCTCAAGGGGAATATCATACTCATTGTTCCCCCTGTAGTGGTCTCCGTTATCATGACATTTCTGATGCTTGCAATCCTTGGAGGTGCCATGATGAAGGCGGGGAGGATGGAGATGCCTTCTGTGGGGGGAGGGTTTTTTATATATACCTTCCTCGTAGCAGTCCTTTCGTTTGTCCTTCATTCCTTTTCACAGGGGATGACCATAGCCATGATAGATGATATTCTCAGGAAAAGGGAATGTTCCCTGAAAACGGGTTTTGACCGGGCCCTCTCAAGGATTTCCAGTCTTATCGGCGGCGGGCTGATCATGGGGGTGCTCGTTGCCCTGGGAATGGCTGTTTTTTTCATCCCCGGTCTGGTCGTGGCCTTCTTCCTGATGTTTACCTTTGTCTCCATTGTGATGGATGAAGAAGGGGCGATAGGAGGGCTCAAAGCCAGCTTCATGACAGTGAAAAACAACCTTGGCAGTGCCCTCTCCATCTTCATAGTTGTTATCGGGATAGGCCTCCTTGTCGGCATAATCAATGCCGTATTCGGTATGATCCCCTTCCTCGGCCATCTTGTAAGTCTGGTTATAATGGGAGGGTTCTTCTCCTTTGTCGCTGCTGTGCTTGTTCTGACGTACAGGGAACTCAACCCGACGGAGACCGTGGAATAGATGAAACTCCTGATGTTTTACGCCCATCACTTCAGTTACGAGACAGCCTCCAAGACACTCCCTGATATGCCTGACAGGGAGGGCGGAGATGAGATTGAGGAGGCCGTTACGGTCTTTTTCCATGTAGAGAAGGAGGATGAGGAGAAGAGAAAGAGTGTTCTTCAGAAGTTTCTGAAGAACACCAAGTGGCTGGCTGGTAAATTCGGGACGAAAAATGTGGTGCTTCATTCCTTCAATCACCTCTCATCGAGCAAGTCCTCGCCGGAGTTCGCCCTTTCCCTCCTGGCAGAGGTGACGGAGAGGCTTCAGCGCGCGGGTTACAAGGTGATGACCACTCCCTTCGGTTATTTCAATGAATTCAGGATACACGTTGCCGGGGACTCCCTTGCAAAGGTCTTCAAGGAATTTTGAAGGAGGATACTGATGTTCAGGAAGCTTGCTCCGGATGATCTTTACAGGGTATGCAAACCCGATCTGTTTGATTTCCGTGACACCAGGGATCTCCCGCCTTTCGAGGGCACCATAGGACAGGACCGGGCCCTCCGGGCCATTGACTTCGGGGTGAGCCTGTCGAGCAAGGGCTTTAACATCTATGTCCTTGGAGAGTCAGGGACCGGGAAGACCTCCACGGTTAAGGCCATCATTTCGAAAAAGGCCGCCCATGAGCCTGTTCCGTCAGACTGGTGTTATGTCTATAACTTCAAGGACCCCGACCATCCCCTGGCGATCTCCCTGAAGGCAGGCAGGGCCGTGGAGTTCAAGAAGGAGATGGAGGAGTTGATCAATTCCCTCAAGGTCGAGATCCCGAAGGTCTTCGAATCAAAGGAGTACGAGAAGCAGAAGAGCCGGATACTGGAGGAGTTCCAGAAGAGGCAGAAGGACCTCTTTGCCTCCCTTGAGGAGGAGGCAGAGGCAAAGGGCTTTACGATAAAGAGGACTGTGGGAGGCTTCTTTATTGTGCCTGTAAAGAAGTCTGGCGAGGTGCTCTCGGAAGAGGAGTTCAACAACCTCGACGAGGCAACAAAGAAGAAGATAGAAGAGATAGGAAGGCTCCTGCAGGAAAAACTGGACGATGTTGTAAGAACCCTGCGGGCCGGAGAAAAACTGGTGAAGGAACTCCTCAATAAACTGGAGCGTGAGGCGGCACTCTCCGTACTTGGTGAGATGATTGATGATATCAAGGTGAAGCACAAGGGTAATGAGAAGCTTCTCAGATACCTTGATGACGTGAAGGAGGATGTGCTTGAGAACCTTGAACTCTTCAAGACACGGCCTGAAGAGGCTCCGCCTCCGTTTCCCTTCATGAAGGTTCCAAAACAGGAGCCGTCCTTCACGAAGTATGAAGTCAATGTCATTGTAAACAACAGAGAGCAGAAGGGCGCACCCTGTGTATTCGAGAGCAATCCGACATACTACAACCTCTTCGGAAGAATAGAGCACAAGTTCCAGTACGGGATGGCTGTTACGGATTTTTCCATGATAAAGCCGGGGGCGCTCCACAAGGCGAACGGGGGCTACCTCGTCATACATGCCCTTGACCTCCTCAGGAACCTCTTTTCCTATGACGCCCTCAAACGGGCCATCAGGAACAGGGAGGTAAAAATTGAAGACATATGGGAGCAGTACCGGCTTGTGACCTCGGCCATGCTCAAGCCCGAACCCATCCCCCTGGACGTAAAGGTCATACTGATCGGCAACCCCTATATATATTATCTGCTCTATAACCTTGATGAGGAGTACAATGAACTCTTCAAGGTAAAGGCGGACTTTGACACGCAGATGGAGCGGAACGATGAGACAGTAAAGAAATATGCAACTTTTGTTGCCACAAAATCCGGGGAAGAAGGCCTTCTTCCCTTTGACCCGACCGGTGTTGCAAGGATAGTCGAGTATGGTTCGCGCCTGGCAGAGCATCAGGGGAAACTCTCATCAAAGTTCAGTGATATTTCCGACCTCATCAGGGAGGCCCATTACTGGGCAACAAAGGACGGTTCTGCTGTGGTTACGGAAGGACACGTGGAAAGGGCCCTGAATGAGAAGATTTACAGGCATAACAGGATAGAAGAGAAATTCAGGGAGATGATGGAGGAGGGAACCCTCATCGTGGAGACTGAAGGGGAGCGTACAGGCCAGATAAACGGCCTGGCTGTGCTGAGCCTCGGTGACTACAGCTTCGGGAAGCCCTCAAGAATCACCACAACCGTCTATACCGGCAAGGCAGGGGTGCTGAATATCGAACGCGAGACAAAGATGTCCGGCAAGATCCATGAAAAGGCCATCCTGATACTCTCCAACTATCTCGGCAGGATGTATGCGGTCAGGGAGCCCATCAGCCTCTCCGCCTCCATCACTTTTGAGCAGCTCTACGGTATGATAGAAGGTGACAGTGCCACCTGTGCCGAGCTCTACTCCCTCCTGAGCGCCATAGCAGGGGTTCCGATAAAACAGAACATCGCCATCACCGGCTCGATGGACCAGAACGGGAATGTCCAGCCCATCGGCGGTGTGAATGAGAAGATCGAGGGGTTCTTTGAACTCTGCAGGCTCCGCGGGCTTGACGGGAGTCATGGTGTTATTATCCCGAAGAGAAATGTGAAGAACCTGATGCTCAAGAAGGACGTAGTGGAAGCGGTCAGGGAAGGCAAGTTCCACATATACGGGATAGACCACGTAGACGATGGTGTGGAGATCCTCATGGGTATTCCTGCAGGAGAGCTCCGGGAGGACGGGACCTATCCGGAGGGGACCCTCCATTATCTCGTGTCAAAGAGGCTTGCCGAGATACGTGAGGCACTGAAGGGTAAAAAGAACAGGAAAGGGGAAGAAAAGGAGGAGGACGGAAACAACAACAATAACAACCAGAACGACCGATGAACAATGGACGGTCTCTGGATAGTCCTCTCACTGGTATCGGCCTTTTCCCTCGCAACGAGTGATGCCCTTACAAAGAGGGCATTAAGGATAGACAACGAGTACATTGTTGCCTGGCTGAGACTGGTGTTCTCCCTCCCCGCCCTGGTCATTCTTCTTGCCGCAATGCCGGTGCCTGCACTGGACGGTACTTTTTTCCTCGCCTTTGTTACAGCCCTTCCCCTTGAGATCCTTGCCCTTGTCCTCTACATAAAGGCCCTGAGGATATCACCAATGAGCCTGACCCTTCCCTTCCTGGCCCTGACACCGGCCTTTCTCATCATTAACGGATGGATCATTCTGGGGGAAGAAGTGAGCCTCAAGGGTGCTGCCGGCATCATCCTTACCGTCGCCGGCGGCTATATCCTCAACATAAGGGATGTGAGGGCCGGGCTCTTCGCCCCCCTGAGGGCGGTTGCAAGGGAGAGTGGCTCCCTCTACATGATAGGTGTGGCCTTCATCTACAGTATAACATCTGTGCTAGGGAAGGTTGCGATTGTTCATTCCTCTCCACTTTTCTTCGGCGGCACATACTTCATTACAGTAACGATCCTCTTCACCCCCCTTGTGTATCTCAATGCCGGAGGGAAAGGGCTCCTTGCCATACTCCGGAAGGAGGCAGGGGCGTCGGTCCTGCCGGGACTTTTCTTTGCGATGATGATAGTCTCACACATGTTCGCCATTACCATGGCCAGGGTTGCCTACATGATAGCCATAAAGCGGTCAAGCCTCCTTATCGGGAGTATATACGGGTTTGTCTTCTTCAGGGAAGGAGACGTGCTCCCGAGGTTTACAGGGGCTGTGGTGATGTTTTCAGGGTTCCTGCTTATCGTTTTTGCATGAACAGGCAGGGGCTGAAAGAGGGTAACCCTTACATTGCATAAACATTAAGGCCCGGCAGGGGGCGTCGATACGACTAAAATCCCCTCAGGGGCCTTCCAATGCAAGGGGTTATTGATATTTCCGCTTTTGTCTTGGAGACAGAGATCAGGAACTCACTGAAAGTGGAGTTCAGGAAAGGACGACTCAGAGGCAGTGCATGGCGCGGTAGTGTCTTGCCGGAAGGCCTCCTGAGTGTACACCCCCTGCCTTTGAGTGGCATTTTATGCAACTGGAAGGTTAATCTATTCATCTCTTTTGTCGGTTCCTGTCTCCTCCGGCTCCGGTTCCTCCTTGTTGTCAGAAATCATGATTACCCGGGAAATCCTCTTTCCAATCATCTCAATAATTTTTATCTTCCAGCCGTCTGCCGAGAATGTTTCTCCTCTTTCAGGGATTTTCTGGATCTTTGTTATGATATACCCGCCGACAGTGTCATAGTCGGATGATTCCGGGAGCTCTATCCCGTGGTCATCCCTCAGATCCCTGATTGTAATGGATGCATCAACCAGAAAGGAGCCGTCCCTTCTTTTTATCACAGGTTGTTCCAGGTCATACTCGTCTCTTATCTCACCCACAATCTCTTCAAGAAGGTCCTCCATTGTTACTATCCCTGTAACCGAGCCGTATTCGTCCACCACTACGGCGATCAGGACTCCCTTCTTCTGCATCTCCCTCATGAGTGTGCTGATCTTGAGGGACTCAGGGACAAAAAAGGGTGTTCGAAGGATCTTCCTTATGTCAATCCGTTCATTGGCGGAGAGTTTCTTGAAGAGGTCCTTTATATAGAGGATGCCCTTTATGTTTGATTTTTCACCATGATAAACAGGGTAGCGGGAGAACTGCTCTTCACTGATGACCTTGAGGATCTCTTCAAAGGACATCTCCGTTGCAAAGGCGACCACCTTTGCAAGAGGGACCATCACCTCTTTTACAGAGCGGTCGGTGAACTCGAATACCCCGTGAATAAGCTCCTCCTCGGCAGGCTCGAAGATCCCCTTTTCAGCCCCTTCCTTTACAAGGAGTTTTATCTCCTCCTCTGATATGAAACTCCTCTGCGAAAATGGCTTGCCTCCAAAAGGCTTCAGGAGGATGTTTGTGCTGAATGTCAGAATACCGGCAAAGGGTGAGATCAGTCTTGTGAACCTGTACATGGGCCGTGCAGTGAGGAGGGCGAATTTCTCCGGGTTCTTCAATGCCAGTGACTTTGGTACGAGCTCTCCGATCACGAGGGAGAGATAGGATACCGCAAAAACAACGAGGCCAATGGAAAGCGCTTCTGCCGAGGACGCCAGGGACCTCACAGGTATGGAGGCAATAAGGGGGGTGATGGTTTTTACGGCGATCGCACCACCGATGGCGGATGCAAGGGCCCCTGCAATGGTTACCCCTATCTGTACAGAGGCAAGGAAACGGTTCGTATCGGATTGGAGCTTCTGCAGGATGGAGGCGCTCTTCTGTCCCTTACGCGAGAGTTCCTGGATACGGGTCCTCCGGGATGTAACAACCGCAATCTCAGTGCCTGAAAAGAATCCGTTGACCAGTATGAACACAAAGATGAGGAGTATCTCAACCCACATTTTCTATCCGGCCTGGTTTATGCATTTGTGTTGGTGAGCTTTAGTATACCACAAAGGTCGGAGATGTTAAGCATGAAGTGATCTGTGCAGTCTCAAGTGAAAGAAATGCAGCAGGGCGATCAAACAGGTTTTTCTTTTGATATGGTCTCATCATGGAATTACGGTAATCCGGATTCCTGGTGCCGGAGGCCGGACTCGAACCGGCACGGAGCCAGGCCCCGAGGGATTTTAAGTCCCTTGTGTCTACCAATTCCACCACTCCGGCTGATAATGTTTTTCATATTTTTCAATAAGTTAAGAGTATCATAAAGTGCTGCGAAGAGTCAATGAGTGCCTGGTAGAAGCTCATCCTGTATTTGATTCCTTCATACCGTGGTGGCGCGTCTGGTCTTGTGTACAGAAGGTCACCTGAAATCCCAGATGCAGGACATTATATGGAGGAGGTCCTGTGGCAGGGTATAAGCAAATCCCTTCAGGCCCTTCCCCCCTGACTGCTTATATAACCTGAATGTTGCATAAACAGGCGGGGAGCCATTCCCTCAAGCCATAGGAAGAACCCCTGGAAAGACTAAGAGGTTCTTCGATATGTAAGGAAAATTTATTTATCACATTCGCTCGCTTAGATATGCCAGGGGCACATTATGCGCTCGCTATGCATATTCAGAACCGATGAGATATTTCAGGAAAATAATATCGCAGGACCTGCCCCGGGTGGTATTCTGACTCAGGAAATGTCACCTTACGCTAAGGTATCGCTGGAAAGGCTTTAGGGCTTAACTCCCCGCCGTTTACGGGCGATTTTATGCAACTGCAAGGAAAATTCAGGTATAATTAACCTATGGATTTCAGAGCCGTCCTGGAGAGGGTTATTCAAGGATTTAACAGACTGGATATAAGTTATGCCCTGATTGGCGGTCTGGCCCTGGGTGTGCATGGCATACCCAGGGGAACAGTGGATATTGACTTTCTCGTAAAGCGCGAAGACATGGGAAAGGTTGACATCATCATGAAGGAACTTGGTTATGAATGCAAATACAGCACGGAAAATGTATCACAATATGTTTCACCCCTCAGAATTTTCGGAGAAGTGGATTTTCTTCATGCCTTCAGGAGCGCCTCACTGCAGATGCTTAAGAGGGCTGAAACGAGAAAGGTATTCAATGAGACTGTGAGTATCAAGGTTCTGAAAGTTGAGGATCTGATAGGCTTGAAGATACAGGCGATGGCAAATGATGAATCCAGATTGAGTGGTGATCTGGCTGATATAGATTCCTTGATGGCTGCTAACAGGGATATCGACTGGGGGCTGGTAGAGGAGTATTTCTCCCTCTTCGGTTTTGATGAGGTCTTTGAAGAATTAAAGGGCAGGTATAAAAGGTGATAACTGCCGGTAATAGAAAGGAACTCCTGATGCTTGCCGGAGAATCTTCCCTTAAGAAGGATTTGAGGTATCTGGCAGCAAACCGTCATAACCCTCTTATGGTGAATGGCAGGGTAGAGATGGACAGGCTGATCCAGTTTCTTCAGGAATTCAACGAGTTCCTGAATCATAAGCCAAAAGAGTTCAGACCGATACCAGACCATAAGATGAGACTGTAGTAACAACGATCGCTCCTGGGGCTGGCATGAGAGATATTTCCATCCAGTCAGCAACTTGTATTGTGTGAACAGAGAGGGGGAACCGCATTCTGTCTCATGAAGGCATGTCCGGACCGGATTTGTATATATGGAGGTCCCTCTGGGGAAAGGGGATTTTTATACCCTGCCGGTCGAACTCCTTGTATATACTGCAATTCAGCTGATGGAGGGTAAGCCCCCTGAGGGAAGGCTCCCTTGCCCAGCAGAGAAGCTCGAAGTTCAGGGCTGAATCGCCGAAGGACCGGAATCTCACCCTTGGTGAAGGCTCGGAAAGGACATTCTCTGTGGATGCCGCAACCTCAAGGAGGGTGTTCTCTACAAGGTCTATGTCGCTCCCGTAGGCTACTGATACGGGGATGCGTATCCGGAATTTCGGGACAGGCGCACTCTCATTTATGATCTTGGTATTGGCTATGATGGAGTTCGGGATGGTTATCAGTACATCGTCCCTTGTCTTTATCCTCGTGCTCCTTATCCCTATCGCCACCACCTCGCCCCTCTCTCCGCTGTCGAGTATGATGTAGTCGCCTATCTTGAATGGCTTGTCAAAGAAGATGCTCACGCCTCCGAAGACATTTGCCATGGTATCCTTTGCAGCAAAGGCCACCACTGCACCGGCTATGCCTGCAGAGGCGAGGAGGGGGGTGATGTTTATCCTCCAGATTGAAAGCAGCAGGAAACCGGCGGTGAGTATAAGGACCACCCTGGAGATGTTGCTTATAAGGGGGATTACGTTCTGCCCGAGGCCGGTCTCATCTCCTACGCGGTTCAGTATCACGCTTATTACAAGGTTGCTGATCCTTATGAGGGTTCTTGACCAGACCAGAATCAGGATGGTATAGGAGACAGCCCGTGTATAAAAGACGGCACTCTCAGGCGCTTTGATGTATGAAAGTGAGAGGATGAGGCCTGTGAAGAATACGGAGATACTCAGGGGCCTGTGCAGGATTTCCAGTAACCTGTCGTCGATGTTGCTCCTGGTCAGACCGGCGAGCCTCGGGGCAATCTTCACAAGAAACCGGTCCGCTACCCATGAAAGGACTAAAAGTCCGGTCACGATCGCTGAAGCAATAAGCAGGGGATTGTGAAGGGCTTCGGGCATGTATAATTATACCTGATTTGAGCGATTTATCATAGTTCTGCGTTGATCTCGTTGATTTCGTCAATCTCGTCTATTTCGTTGGGTTGGTTGAAAAAGCGAGAAAGGCGAGAAACGTAGTGACCCAGTGGCTTAATGACAGCCTTTGGGCTGAGGCCAAGGCTGGGGTTGTGGCTGAGTAATCAATAACCAATATCCCCCCTGTTCATCGTGTTATAATAAAAAATGAAGGTTATTGTAAGAAACAGGAAGGCCTTTCACGACTACAACATAGAGGAGACCTATGAGGCCGGCATCGTCCTTACAGGCACGGAGGTCAAGTCCATCAGGGAGGGCAGAGTGAACCTGAAGGACAGTTATGTGGTCATCAAGGACGGCGAGGCCTTTCTTCTGAACTGTCATATAAGCCCATACAGTCATGGAAACATAATGAACCATGATCCAGTGAGGACAAGAAAACTCCTTCTGCACAGGAAGGAGATCGAGAGGCTGGCCGGAAAATCGGCGGAGAAGGGATATACCCTGATACCGCTCAAGATATACTTCAAGGGCCCCTACGCAAAGGTTGAAGTGGGTGTAGGCCGGGGCAAGAGGCTTTATGAGAAGCGTGACCGGATAAAGGAGCGTGAGGCAAAGAGGGAGATTGAACGGGCCGTCAAGAGCAGGATGTGACAGACTGCGTTTTAATATAACAGGTGACAGGTGATGGGCAATAGGGGCAATAAAACAGTCCTTATCGAAAGTCAAACGCAGAACGTTGAGCCTCTCCGGTTTTTCCCTGACCTCTGTCCTCAACTTATTCTCGACCTCAGTCTCAGCCTGTCTTTTACGCCCTCTCATCTGCTATAATATATATAGAGCTTAATATCCCCACGGGGGCGTATGGACTCGACGGGGGTAGTGAAGCTCAGGTGGCATGCCGTGGCACCGTCACCACGTAAAAAGGCGGCAAACAACACAAACGCCAACAACGAACTGGCACTCGCTGCTTAATTAACTGCAGCGCGCCATCTGTGGAAGGCCTGCTACCACAGACCGGCGTCGGCAAGCAGGCTGGCTCTGTAGCCGTTCCCTCCGGTTGCAGGGTGAGATCTCAGAGGGATGGGGTTTTGAGAAGCCCGTCTGCCGGCGGCTCATAACCCGAGATTCAAAAGGCAGAATAAGCATGTAGAAGCCTGAGTAGAACACTTCCGGACGCGGGTTCGATTCCCGCCGCCTCCACCATATTTTTTCTCATAAAACAATGGGTTAGATAGAGAAAGGCTCGGTTACTGTTCGGTTGTTTTTTTCTTTTCTTCGGTTATTGACCTGCCTCTTCTGTTTATAGCCTCACGATGGGAAAACTTGATATGAATATGCAC
>WFTX01000211.1 GCA_015485235.1 Nitrospirota bacterium
AGGCCTGATCAGTGGTATAAAGGATGTTTTGAGTAGAGATGTCCGTTCGGTCTCTGCCGGGCCGACACAGGGAAGCGCTTACATGAACCACCAGGTATTGATAATGAAAAATTCAGAGCACACCCCCGGATACAAGACATGGAAAGAAACCTCCGTGAGTGCATTTAGTCGTATCGACCACCCTCTGCCTCTGGGAACAATTCAGACAACTGGAAGGGTTATCTGAGAGTCTGCTCTCCGGAGCTGAAAGAGAATGAGAAGATACAACTCCTTTGGACCCTACCTGAAGGCGCTTTACGGTGAGCGCGTTTACAAGGTGAATGTGGATGCCGGATTCACCTGCCCCAACCGGGACGGGACGGTCGGATACGGTGGCTGCATATACTGTAATAATGACAGCTTCCGCCCCTCCTCATGCCGCTCTGTAACCCCCATTGAAGAACAGATATCAAGGGGAATCACCTATCTACGCAAGAGATACCGGGCCGAGAAATTCATCGTCTATTTCCAGCCCTACACCAATACCTATGCTCCCCTGGAAAAACTCGAAACCCTTTACAGGACAGCCCTTGAAGAGCCTTCCGTCGTGGGGCTGGCCATAGGGACAAGACCTGATTGTGTGGATAAGGAGAAGATCAGGCTCCTTGAGGACCTCGCAAGGGACTACTTTATCCTCGTGGAATACGGCCTCCAGTCCATATACGACAGAACCCTTGAGTTCATAAACCGGGGACACAACTATCGCCGGTTTCTGGATGCCCTGGATATGACTGCCGGCAGGGGGATCAGGACGGGCGCACATATCATTGTCGGATTTCCCACAGAGACCAGAGAGGAGATGCTCGGGATGGCGGATGTCATATCCGGACTTCCCATTGAGTTCCTCAAGATACACCAGCTCCAGATAATCAGGAACACCATACTCGCAGGTATTTACAAAAAGGAGTCCTTTCCTGTCTTTGAATACGATGAATACATACAGTTCGTGATCGACTTTCTTGAAAAGCTCCGGCCCTCCATCGTAATTCAGAGGCTCTTTGCCACGGCCCCTGATGATATCCTGATCGCTCCGAGGTGGAATGTGAGCAGACATGCAATAACCAGGGATATAGAGAATAAGATGGAGGAGCGGGATACGTGGCAGGGGAAAAAGTATGAAACAGCCGGAACGGAACTACTCACCCAAGCCTGCAGATCAAAGTAACCTGAGCCCCGCATAATAGCAGCAGCACTCATTATCCAGGTCATTTATGAACGAGCGCTCCTCACCATCCTCAAAAAGGACCCTGACCATGCAGAACCCGCCGGCCAAGTGTGAGTGCCTCTCTTCAACGACAACACCCACCCCCCACATGTCGTAGTGGAGATGGGTCACCCGGTCACCAACCCTAAGATAGAGCCTCGGTCTCATATGTATATTATACCCCTCCGGAGTTGGTTTGCTCTCCTGATTTTTATCTTAATTGCTAAACGAATGTGAAAACAACATAACAAAACCTGTCAATCCTTTTGCAGGAATGCAACGGGTTCCTGTCTGAATCTCACGGAATATCAACAAGTTCATGGTGGCATGGTTCATGCTTATTTTAGTAGGAGAGGTGTAGCATGACCAAAAGGGAGATCCTTAGAAGAGGGAAAAATACGGGTGCATTAATCGGTGGATTAATATACCTCATATTTGCCTTCCTGCCCTCACT
Organism: Nitrospirota bacterium; assembly: GCA_015485235.1. Lineage (GTDB taxonomy): Bacteria > Nitrospirota > Thermodesulfovibrionia > Thermodesulfovibrionales > JdFR-85 > WFTX01. Next base: position 1,698 of record WFTX01000211.1, read on the forward strand.
CCAAATCAGCAGTTACATGGTCCTTATACTCCTCTCCAGACTGTCTGTAAATGGAACTTCATCAGAACTTCTGCCACGGGTGCTGATAATAGCTGGCGATCTGTTTGGGGTGCTGCTCTCATTTTCTCTCTTTGCTGTACTGGGGGCGGTTTCTGGAATACTCATAGCCCATGGGCTTTATTCTGTGTCGGAGCTTTTCAGATCCCTCAAGGGAGAGGTCCCTGAAGAAAGACCGGCACTTATAATCAAAAAAAGGGAAGCCCTCCTTCCTGAAGAAATCAGAAAAGAGGTTGAGCGTGAAATGACTTTTTTAAGCCCTTATCTCAATGATATCCATAGCATTGTTCTCATAGGAAGCAGCGCCTATGGTCTGAATGCAGAGGATTCGGATATTGACATAGCTATAATCAGCAGGAAGCGTGGCTTTGAGAGGGTAAGGGATGCAGTCTTTGAACATGAAATAAACCTATCTTTAAGAAAAGAAACTATCAGGAGGGAGTTTATTGTGCTTGGACCGGACTATAGCAGGGAGCTGTTCCGGATCTCTTCGCCCTTCTCATTTTCCATCCGTTATGGCAGTCTCCTGTGGGATGACGGCTATCTTAAGGGTATTCTGAAAAAGTATAAGGCCTCCCTTCCTTCATCCGAGTATTATCTTAAGGCCTTTCATGAGCATGTAGCCACACAATATTATGGAGCATTGACAGCAATAGAGCAGGATATCAAGGGAATGAACTGCTCGACGGATTGCTGCAGGGATAAAAAGAATTGTAAAGGGCATACTCCAGGGGATATGTTTTTCAAGGTAATCCTGCGGATGCTTTACATAACACTGCCGGCAAGGGGTTATATCCCCCTGACCAAAAGGGATATTGTAGAGTATGTGAAGAGGATTTATGGCCGAAACCGGGCTGAGATAGTGGAGGAGATTATAACCCTCTCACGCAAGTCCACCAAGACGCTCTATTATGACCAGTATTTAAGGCTCAAACCGGTTGCGACATCTCTTTTCAGGGAAACCCTGGAAATACTGGGCAGAAGCGCCGAGGTAACAAGGGTGCTCAGGGATGCAGCAAACATGGTCCGTGGCAACTATCAAAAGATACAGGACAGGGCGTTCAGGAAATGTGTAATATAACAGAATAAAACGAGTTCGTCAGGTCCCGTTTCTTTGCAGCCTCCCCGCCTGAAATTTACACTTCGGAAGTGGAAATTTCATGACGTTCTATGCATACCTGCTCCTGCTGACTGCCGGGAGTATCCGTTTCATCGTAATCAGGACCGTAAAATAACCGGTGAAGAGTGCGACTGCCACAAGCATGTACATGATTGCAATCTGATAGGAGACTGCCTTGAGGGGTGCTACTCCTGCTATGAGCATTCCTGTGGTAATCCCGGGGATGTGTATGATCCCGACGGTCTGAAGGCTGTTTAGTATGGGAATGAAGGCTGCCTTTAGAGCCTCCCTGGCCGGAGGCTGAAGGGCTGCCTTGAGTGTGGCACCCAGGGCGATGCGGCTCTCTATGAGATCAATGGTGTTCCTTACCTCTGATTTTATTCTGTCCACAACAAGCGTGTAGACATTAAGGGAATTCCCGATAATCATCCCCCCAAGGGGAATCAATTCATTGGCTGAGAGGGAGACCACCCTTACGAGCACCATTGAGGCAAGAACGATTGAAGATGAGAGAAATACTGAAAAGAAGGCAATCAGGTAGCCCCTCCGGCCGAGAAGGACTCTCCTCTCCGCAGTCCAGGCGGCAAAGAGACACATGAAACAGAGTATCAACAGGAGCCCCAGGGGGTTTTCTATCTTGAAGACGTAAAGAAGGATGTAACCCAGCAGAAGCAACTGGAGGAATGCCCTCACCGTGTTTAGGAGTATTCTCCTCGTAAGGCCGAGATTCTCTTTATAGGTGTAAACTATGGCCAGAAGGACAAGGATATAAGAGAAAAGAAATCTGTATTCCATGCTTAAATTATGACATATTTCTCTCCCCTGCTGACCCCGAGCCCAATGGTTGCCCTTATGAGCTTGAACAATATTTTGTTGGTTTATAATCAAAAGGCAACAGGGTGATGAAAAAGACCGATATTATCCCCCTGGACTTGTCGAAGAAAAAGCAAAAAGGGTCTGCCCTTGAGCTGTGACTTTTTGATGTAGGGCTGTCAATAAAGAATGGCTTTTGATGTTCCTTTTATTAGAGAAAAAAACATCTCCGGCTTCTTAGGCTTGCCGCATTGCGGTATAATCTAAGGAGGGCTTAGTTAGTAACAGGTTGCTCCATAGCTGTAGGTGAGCGTTTTGTCAGTCGCATACAGCAAAATAGAGTACCCTGCTCATGGTATAATTATATAAGGGAAATAAATGGAAGTGGAGGAATACCATGCGCAATGAATTTACTGCAATAATCGAGAGAGATGGAGACTGGTACATTGCATACTGCCCTGAAATACCAGGCGCCAATGGCCAGGGGAAGACAAAAGAAGAATGTCTTAAAAGCCTCTCAGAAGCCATTAAATTGATTTTGGATGACAGAAGGCAGGATGCGATGAGAGGAGTTCCCCAAGATGTGCTCACAGAGGTTGTAGCCGTTGAATGAAGAGAAGCACTTTATTGAAGCATCTGAGGAAACATGGCTGTTATCTTAAAAGAGAAGGGGCATCGCATTCCCTTTGGTGTAATCCTCTTACTGGCCACACTGAAGCCATCCCACGACATAATGAAATCCCTAACAAATTAGCCAAGAAAATCTGCAAGGCATTATCAATTAAAGAAATTGGCTGATTAAAGAGAGCCTCACCCAATAAGAACAGCAATCATGAAACATCCCCTGATAATAATCCTGATCCTCTGCCTGCAGTATTCTGCAAACGTCTTGGCATCAGAGAAAGACTACACATTGGAGGAGGTCGTCTATTCGCAAAAACATGGTCTGAAGGGATACCTGGCCCGGCCAGAAGGGAAAGGACCTTTTCCAGTAGCTGTTTATCATCATGGTGGATTGTGACGGCTGACAGCAACCATGAATACCCTCCCTCCACAGAACCATCTTTCTCCCCAGGATAGACAACCCTTGCCTCTGAGGTTGAAGTTAGTGCCTCTTCGGGGGTTTATGGTATCGTAAATAAGTCGTGAGGGAAACAAGAAAATTCATTGTAAATGATGAAAAGGGCGGGACCCGTCTTGATGTCTTCCTGTCCGGCGAGACGGGCAGGACCCGCTCCAGTCTGGGGCAGTTGATCGCCTCGGGGCATGTCACGGTAAACGGGACTCAGCGCAAGGCAGGCTATAAACTCAAGCCCGGGGAGATTGTAACGCTCGACTTCCCGGAAGAGCCTCGCGAAGATATCCTCACTCCTGAACCCATCCCCCTCGATATCCTCTACCGGGATGACGAGATAGTGATTATCAACAAACCTGCTGCTCTGGTGATGTATCCGGCGGCAGGCCATCCCGGAGGCACCCTCATGAACGCCCTCGCCCACCTGGTTGGCAAATTAGCCACCGTGGGAGGCCCTCTCAGGCCGGGCGTGGTTCACAGGCTCGACAGAGACACCTCGGGCCTCGTAGTTGTGGCCCTGAGTGACCCTGCCTATCACCATCTTGTCAGACAGTTCAGGGAAAGGACGATCGAACGGGAGTATATAACCCTTGTAAGTGGAGATATCAGGGATGACGAGGGCATCATAGACCTTCCCATCGGGAGGTCCCGATACGACAGGAAGAGGATGTCCACCCGGAGCCGTCGTGGCAAGGAGGCAAGGACCTTCTGGAAGGTTACGGAACGGTTCGGCCCTGCAACCCTGCTCCGGGTAAGGCTGGCCACCGGAAGGACCCACCAGATAAGGGTCCACCTTGCTGCAATGGGCCATCCCGTCCTGGGCGACAGGACCTATGGGAGGAAGACAAGGATCGAACTCAACAGGAGAAGACTCCCAATCCCCAGGCAGATGCTCCATGCCGGAACGCTCGGGATAACCCATCCCTCCACCGGGAAAAGGCTCCTCTTCCGGTCTCCCCTGCCCGATGACATGGAAGAGATACTCACACTTCTGAGACGCTATTGTCCAGAATCAGGAAGAGCCCTGAGGTAAAGTCAAAGGCTGACTGCCAAAGTTCATTCGACCCAGCGGCCAGGTGGTGTCAAAAGAAATTCCTCGATATCTATTCCTCCCCTTCCCACCAGCAGATTCCTGCTTACTCTGAACTCTCTTGAAAACGCCTTCATCCCTGGCAGAGTGACCTTTTTCCGGCCACTCTTTACCTCAATTGCTGTCAGGAATCTACCCCTCTTCAGAACAAAGTCCACCTCACGGTTCCGGCCTGACCAGTAAAAGAGTTCCATGTCCGTGCCGGCGATTCCATTGGCAAGTGCTGCACCAATCGCTGACTCTACCAGCCTTCCCCAGTACTCTGAATCTCCCTTTGCCTCTTCAAGGGTAAGATTTGACAGCCCTGTCATCAGGGCAGTATTGAGAACAAGCAGTTTGGGGCTTGATGCCCTCCGCCTTATATGCTGTCCGGCATACTTCTGAAGCCCCATGACAAGCCCTGCACCTTTCAGCAGCTCCAGGTAATGAGCAAGGGTAGTTGTATTCCCTGCATCTTGAAGTTGACCAAGCATCTTCTGATAAGAAAGTACCTGACCTGAATAGAGACAACTGAGTTCAAACAACCGTCTTAACAGGACTGGCTTGTCCACCCTGCTCATCAGAAGGATGTCCCTCGATATTGCAGGTTCTATCAGAGAATCAGTTATATAGCTGCGCCAGCGATCCGGTTCATCGATCAGACTGGCAGCGCCGGGGTATCCACCGTAAAAGACATACTGATTCACGTCCCAGCCGAAGGCATCCCTCATTTCGGCATAAGACCAGTGAGTCACCGGAATGACCTCGAACCTCCCTGCAAGGCTCTCCGTCAATCCCCTCTGGACGAGAAGGGGTGATGAACCCAGCAAGACGACATGGATGGATATCCCCTTGAGGGTGTCTTCATCCCACAATCTCTTTACAGTCTCAGACCATCCGCTTATCTTCTGGATTTCGTCAAGAACAAGAAGGGCCTTTCTCCGCCTTGTCTTCCCTGTTTTTGCCCTGATAGTCTCCCATTGCTGCTCTATCCACACAAGGTCCTTCAGGACCGGCTCATCAGCGGTAGCATAATGGCATGGTAACTTCAAGGCATCCATCAACTGCCTTGCAAGGGTGGTTTTGCCGGTCTGCCTCGGTCCAGCGAGTACCTGGATGAACCTTCTTTGTTCAGAAAGCCTCTTTAAAAGTGTCTTATAAACAGGACGTTTATACATGGCTGACAATTTACTCAATACCATGAGTAAATTTACTCAAAATCATGAGAAAATGTCAATCCCCCTCGCTCGATTGTCCGGGCAGAAAAGTTACCCCTGCCGGACCGCATGTTTATGCAATGCTTGGGTTAACCTTACAGTTGCATAAAATCGATCGAAAATGGCGGGGAGTTATGCCCGAAAGCCTCTCCAGCGATACCTTTGCGTAAGGTGACATCCCCTGAGTCAGGATACCACCCCGGGTTAAGTCCTCCGTTACTGCTTATCCTGAAATATCTCATCGGTTCTGAATATGCATAGCGAGCACATAATGTGCCCCTGGCATATCTAAGCGAGCGAATGTGATAAATAAATTTTCCTTACATATCGAAGAACCTCTTAGTCTTTCCAGGGGTTCTTCCTATGGCTTGAGGGTATGGCTCCCCGCCTGTTTATGCAACAT
>WFTX01000212.1 GCA_015485235.1 Nitrospirota bacterium
CCCTATTAACGGACCAGGCACAACAGGAAGAAGTGCCCCCACCAACCCGGCAGATATCAGGAGGCCGGAAAAAACATATAAGAGGAGATCCATCATGTACTGTTATATTTTAGCAAGCAGAGGGTAAAGAAAAAAGACTTCCCCTCCGGAGGTGATAAAACCCTGCTTTCTCAGAGGCCATCACCCGTGACAGCCCCCTTTTCCCTTCCTAAAGTTTTTCTCTTCCTGTCCGATAAGAAGATATGAAAATCCTCAGCCTCATCAGAATCTGGCTCCTTGAAGACAGGACAGCGGGTTCCCTGGATTATGAAGACTTTCTGGGCTGGGAATCCCTCCGGGAGCCGTTAATAAAGGAGGACGAATGCTTTCAGAGGAGGCAATTCTCAAGGACCTGAGCCTTCCAGCCATGCCCCATGTGGCGGCACGGATACTCCAGATGGTGAACAACCCCAATGTGCGGGTGGAGGAACTCCAGGAGGCGATGATATCCGACCAGGCCATTACTTCAAAGATCCTGATGATAGCAAACTCCGCCTACTTCGGCCTTAGACGGACCATTGACACCCTGTCTGACGCCATCTTCGTCCTCGGCTTTGAGGCTGTCAAAAAGATAGCCGTTGCTGTCTCCACAAAGGAGATTTACAACTTTCACGGCATCATCGAGCAGAAGCTCTGGGAACACGCCATCGGGGCATCCATAGCAGCAGGCCTGATCGCCTCAAGGCAGAGGGCCTACGAGATATCTGCCGAGGAATGTATTGTGGCAGGACTTTTGCATGATATTGGTAAGGCTGTAATGAATCAGAGCCAGCCTGAAAGGTATGCAATGGTGGTGGAAACGGTATATGGCGAACATCAACCCTTTTACAGGGCCGAACTGGACCTCTTCGGCTTTACCCACCAGGAGGTCGGCGCCCTCCTCTTCAAGAAGTGGAAACTTCCTGAGGAACTTGCCCTTGTTACCGGGAACCACCACAGGCGTCATGAAATTGTCAAAATGCCGGCGGTCCATGCCCTCTGCACCGTCATAGAACTTGCAAACCTTATCTGCTCCCGCCTTGGAGTGGGCTACCGCGGGCCAATGCCTGATGCCCCTGAAAACGGTAATGGGGAAGGCTCCGTGGACCCCCTCAGGGACGAATCAGTGATGGAAGCCCTGGGAATAGGGCTCGAAGACCTTGAGGAGATAGTGGGAGAGTTCAAGGAGCGTTACATAGCGGAGAAACTCTCCTTCATAGACTGATGGAAAGATGGCCGTCGAGGGACTGAAGAAGATATATGGTATCCCCTTTGTGAAGGGGAAGGCGGAAGTCCTGAAGAGAAATAAAAAGCGGGAAGAGAGAAGGCCAGGCAAGGAGAGGGAAGAGAATACCGGGGAAAGAGGGAATAAAAAAAGGCTTGATATCAGGGCATGAAAGGACTTGTACAGCCCCGATTGAAAGGAGGTCTTTATGATCAAACAGATACTGAAGGATAAGAGAAGGAAATCACCGGAGAAAGAGAATGCAGACAGGCTCCTTTCCCTCCAGATAGACGAAATCGAGGAACTCTCGGCACTTCTGATGAGAAGGATAGATGAACGGGTCAAGGGGCTGAAGGAAGTGGAGGAGAGGATTGATGCAAAGATGAAGGACCTCCAGAGACTTATTACCCGGGCAGAAGAAATCTCTCAGGAGGCGGGACCTGACTTTGCTGATTACAGGGCCAGGGAGGTGATGGTCCTTGCAAGCAAGGGGCTCCGGATCGATGAGATTGCAACCATCCTTGATCTCCCGGCAGGGGAGATCGAACTGATACTCTCCATGCAGGACTGACGGGGAGGAAAATATTTCCTCCTCCAGATGGCCCTACCCCCGTCAAATTTATGCCACACCAGCTACGGCCTCTCTTTAAAACACCCCCCTTCCAGATCAGGGGGAAAAAGAAGAGTTTCTTAAAATATTGTTTTACATCAACATGTTAGCAAAGAAAAACCCTGATCCCCCCTCTCCTTGCCCTATCCGGTCTTCACCCTGGCATAACAATTGCTCATTTCCCTTCTGTCATGTACAAAGGCATTTACATAGCTGCATCCGGAGCGATCACGAGAGAAAGGGAACTCGATATACTTACCCGTAACCTTGCCAATGCCTCCACTCCTGCCTTCAAGAAGGAAAGGGTCAGCTTCAGGTCCTTTCTTCTGCCTCCAGCCCAGGGGATCTCGATCCCAGGACGGGTGATGACAGGGGAGGCCATAGTTGTAACCGATTACTCACAGGGAGAGATGATAACAACGGGAGATCCCTTTGATCTTGCCATAAAGGGAGAAGGATTTTTCACCCTTGAAGGGAACCTTTACACGAGAAAGGGAAGTTTTCTTCTTGACAGCGAGGGCTATCTCATAACCACCGACGGCCGCAAGGTACTGGGCACGGACGGAACCCCCCTGTATATCGGTGGAGGCAGGATGGAGGTGAGCAAAAGCGGTGAGGTATCAGTAGACGGTACTTCCGTAGGAAGACTTAAGGTGGTGGACTTCCCCAGGCCCTATAAACTGATGAAGGTCGGCGACGGGATATACATCCAGGCAGGGACCGACCTTCCCGTCGAGTCTGATGCCGAGATCCTCCAGGGGATGAAAGAGGGTTCAAACGTAAACATAATTGAGGAGATGGTAAGGATGATCACTCTGACAAGACAGGTAGAGTCCTACCAGAAGATGATCCGGGCGATCGATGAAAGCTCGGGCAAGGCGATAAACGAGATAGGGAGGATTTAACCCATGATAAGGTCACTCTTTATAGCTGCAACAGGGATGGAGGCCCAGAAACTGAACATCGATGTCATCTCCAACAACCTTGCAAATGCAAACACTCCGGGATACAAGAAGAGCAGGGCAGACTTCCAGGAACTCATGTACCAGGTCATAAAGAGCCCCGGTGCAACCTCAGGTGACGGGACCCAGTTGCCTTCGGGTATCCAGGTGGGACTCGGTGTCCAGCCGGCAGCAATCCAGAAGATCTATGAACAGGGCGATTTTGTACAGACCGGCAACCCCCTTGATATGACCATCGAGGGAGAGGGATTCTTTCAGGTGGTGAAGCCCGACGGGGAACTGGCTTATACCAGGGCAGGGACCTTCAAGATGGACAGTGAGGGGAGACTTGTCACCTCAAACGGCTATCCCCTTGAGCCTGAGATCACGATACCTGCCGATGCTGTTCAGATAACCATAGGAGAAAACGGTATGATCAGCGTGCTCCAGCCAGGAAGTGCGGCCCCTGTCGAGGTAGGCCAGATAGAGATAGCAAGATTTCCCAACCCTGGTGGTTTGAAACCGGTTGGCAACAGCCTGTTTCTGGAGACATCCTCCTCCGGGGCTCCCATAACAGGCACACCCGGCAGCGAAGGACTCGGCAGTATCAAGCAGGGCTTCATAGAGATGAGCAATGTTGATGTTGTTGAGGAAATGATCCAGATGATAGTCAGCCAGAGGGCCTATGAACTGAACTCAAAGGCGGTCCAGGCGGTGGACGAGATGCTCCAGATGACCAACACCATGAAGAGGTAGCGATAGATGCTGCTTGCCCTCCTCATAACGGCTGCGCTCACATGGAGCCCTGCTTCGGTTCTCAGGGACTACCTTGTAGAGAACTACCCCTGGCCAGAGATCCAGGTTGAGGACATCCAGCCAGAGAAGGACCTCCCGGAGACAAGGCCTGCGATGATCAGCACCGAAAGGGGTCCTCTGGGTCAGGCGGAATTCCTGTTCACGTTTCAGGACGGTAGATCCATAAAGGTCCGGGCAAAGGTCACCGCCCGGGACAGGGTTGTCAGGACGATCCGTCCGCTCACAAGACACACACTCCTTGACCGCTCAATGCTCTATACAACCCTTATGGATGTAAGGAAGATACCCAGGGGTGCGGTCAGAACGGTGCAGGCCGTCATAGGCAAGGAACTGAAGCGGTCTCTGAGGGCTGATACGGTATTAAGGGAAGGCATGGTAAAGAAGCAGCCACTCATAAGAAGGGGCGACAAGGTGACCATCCTCTACCAGAGCCCTTTTCTGAGGATAACCGTCCCCGGCATAGCCAGGACAAGTGGAAGCATAGGCGAAGGAGTGGAAGTACTGAACCTCAGCTCCAAGAAACTGGTAATCGGGATGGTCAGGGGAAAGGGGGTCGTCGATGTTTCATCACGGTAAGGGCTTCCCTTTCACAGGAATAATGCTCTTTCTTATACTCATGACAGGATGTGCCTCGACAAGGGAATTACCTCCCCCATCCCCCCGATAC
>WFTX01000213.1 GCA_015485235.1 Nitrospirota bacterium
CCATTAACCTTACAGTTCATAAGTTGTCCCTGAGAGGCAGGGGGTGTGCACTCAGGGACCCAGCCCTGACTGTGTCGTTATCCGGGGTGCGGTCTGAATTATGCCGGATGGTCCTGGAGGGTATGCCTCCCCCTGGCAGACTCCGGATCCTTGCAAATGCCTGAGGGCATAACCACCACCGGGTTATAATATCACAGTTTAAGGATATCATATACCCTGGATTTTCTCAAACCGACCACACAGACCCAACCTCTCCTTGCGTAAACCCCCCCCTTTCTGGTATAAATAAATAAGGGAAATTTCCTGCCCTGACGGTGGTTAAGATGGAAAAGTTGATCCGGCAAATTAGATCTTTAGGGAGCCTGCGTAAGGGATGTGGTGAGCAGGCCCGGCACTCAACTGGGACAGAAATGCTATTTGCACTCTCCTTTTTCTGTTACCTGTTGAGTGCCGGGAAGCCTAAGCACCCTTCAGGGCACCCACCTGTCAAAGGGGGATCTAATTTTTCATCTGCACCTCAGGGCGGGTACCTAAAAAGGTGCATAAATCAGGTGTCCAATACGATTGGGGGCATGGAATATATAAATAGGGTATGGAGTACTGTGAAAGGTATCTTCCTTCACATAAAGGGATTGTTCTATCCTGAATACTATGGTTACAGTCCCGTACTCTCATCAAAACAGCCTTTACTGAGGCCTTACTGACTTCCCTCCAGTCGATATTAGTCACCTGATGGCAAACGGTTGAATCTCCGGGGAGACCGATCGTCTCCACCCGGAGAGGGTATTGCTTAAAGGTGATTAAATGGATCTTTTCAGTAACGAGATTAAGACCAGGCCCCTGGCGTGGCGGATGATGCCCGGAAGCCTTGATGAGTTTGTCGGCCAGGAAGACCTCCTTGCTGAGGGCAGGCCATTGAGACGACTCATCGAGGAAGACAGGATCGTCTCCCTCATCCTCTTCGGCCCCCCCGGGACCGGGAAGACCGCCCTTTCAAGAATAATTGCCGCTTCCACAAACTCCCAGTTCGTCTCATTGAATGCCGTCACCTCCGGAGTCAAGGAGGTGAGGGAGGCGCTCCGATACGGACGGACGGGAAGGATAATCCTCTTCATAGATGAGATACACCGTTTCAACAGGCTCCAGCAGGACGCCCTTCTGCCCCATGTGGAATCCGGCGAGATAACCCTCATAGGTGCATCAACCCAGAACCCCTTCTTTTCCCTTGTCCCGGCACTTTCGTCCCGCTCACAGATATTCGAGTTCAAGCCACTCAGTTCTGATGACCTGAAAATTCTTATTTTGCGGGCGCTTATCTCTCCAAAGGGACTCGGTGAATATTCCATCGAGATCGGAGAGGAGACGATTAGCATGATTTGCCATCTCGCATCAGGCGATGCCAGAAAGGCCTTTAACATCCTTGAACTGGCCTTCCTTACGGCAAAGGATGAAAAGGGAGGGAAAATCAGGATAACCGATGAGCACGTCAGGGCGGCAACCCGGAAAAGGGCCCTCTACTATGACGAGGAGGAGCACTACGATATAATATCCGCCTTTATAAAAAGCATGCGGGGCTCTGATCCTGATGCTGCAGTGTACTGGCTTGCAAGGATGATTGAGTCCGGTGAAGACCCTCTCTTCATAGCAAGAAGAATTGTTATATGTGCAAGTGAGGACGTGGGCAACGCAGATCCCATGGCACTTCAGGTTGCAGTCTCTGCAATGCATGCCCTTGAAAGGATCGGGATGCCCGAGGGAAGGATACCCCTTGCCCAGGCAACTATCTATGTTGCAACAGCCCCCAAAAGCAACGCATCCTACCTCGCCATTGAAAAGGCGATCGAGACTGTCCAGAACAGTCCCCTCCAGCAGGTCCCGTCTCATCTGCGGGACAGCCACTACAGAGGGGCCCGGAGGCTCAACCGGGGAACAGGCTACAAGTACCCCCACGACTACGAAGGACATTTTGTTAAGCAGAAGTATCTTGAGATGGAGAAAAGTTTTTATGCCCCCTCGGGGGAGGGATACGAAAGGGAGATAAGAAAGATAATGGAAAGAAGGAGGAAGACAGACCGATGAATACTCTTGTATATCTGATTCTTGGAATTGTGGCAGGTGTCCTTTTTGCCTCGATAATAATTTTTCTGAACTCAAAAAAGGCCCAGAAAGACAGGATCAGCTATGACCAGGAAAGGGAAAAGATCCTTGAAGAGGCAAAACGTGAAGCAAACAGGATAACAAAGGAAGCAAGGCTCGAGGCAAAGGATATAATTTATCAGGCAAAGTCCGAGTCGGAAAGGGAGTTGAAGGAGAGACGGCACGAACTCAACCAGATCGAGAGAAGGCTTAGAAACAGGGAGGAAAACCTTGAGAAGAAACTCGACCAGATCGAAAAGAGGGAAAACGACCTCTCAAACCGGGAGAAGGAATTCCTGAACCGCGACAGAAAACTCAAGGAAAAGGAAGCCCAGGTGGAAGTCCTCATCAAAAAGCAGATGGAAGAACTGGAAAAGCTCTCCGGCTACTCTGCCGAGAAGGCCAAAGAGGAGCTCTTCAGAAAGATAGAGGAGGAGACCCGTTTCGAGGCAGCCAAGCTGATAAAACAGATTGAGGAAGAGACCAACAACACCGCTGAAAACAAGGCCCGGGAGATCATAAGCCTGGCAATCCAGAGATATGCAAGTGATTATGTGGCTGACTCCACAGTTACTGCCGTCCCGCTCCCCAGTGATGAGATGAAGGGGAGGATAATCGGGAGGGAAGGAAGAAACATCCGTGCCCTTGAGGCCGCCACCGGCGTGGACCTCATTGTGGACGACACCCCTGAGATGGTCACACTCTCATCCTTTGACCCGGTCAGGAGGGAGATAGCCAGGATCTCCCTTGAGCGCCTGATCAGCGACGGGAGGATCCATCCGGCCAGGATAGAGGAGGTGGTTGACAAGGTCAGGAAAGAGGTGGAAAGGACAATGAGGGAAGAGGGTGAAAAGGCCGTCTTTGACCTCGGCCTGAGCGGTATCCCCAATGATATCATCAAGCTCCTGGGACGGCTGAAGTACCGGACATCCTACGGCCAGAATGTCCTTCAGCATTCCAGGGAGGTGGCCTACCTTGCAGGAATAATGGCCGGTGAACTGGGGGCTGATGTGAAGCTGGCAAAGCGCTCCGGCCTTCTTCATGATATTGGAAAGGCAGTGGACCACGAGGTCGAGGGTCCCCATCACGAGATCGGCTACAACCTTGCAAGAAAATACGGAGAGAAAGAACAGGTCCTTAACGCTATAGCCTGCCATCACGGCGACAGCGACCCCATCTGTGTTGAATCGGCTCTGGTCGCCGCAGCAGACGCCCTCTCTGCTGCCCGGCCGGGTGTGAGGCGTGAAAGTATAGAGAATTACATTAAAAGACTCCAGAAATTAGAGGAAATCGCCACTTCACAGAACGGAGTGGACAAGTGCTATGCGATCCAGGCGGGAAGGGAACTCAGGATTATTGTAAAGCCCGAGGATATAACCGATGAGATGTCCTCTCTCATCGCAAGAGAGGTTGCCCAGAAGATCCAGTCCGAGCTCACCTATCCGGGCCAGATCAAGGTAATGGTGATCAGGGAGAGCAGGTTTGTCGATTATGCCAAGTAATCCTGAGAATACTGGAAGGACCTGTGAATGAAGGTCCTCTTTATCGG
>WFTX01000214.1 GCA_015485235.1 Nitrospirota bacterium
AGATATCATCAGGAGGATGGGCCTTAAGCCTGTCCCGATCCCCGGCGCAGAAAGAACTGCCATCGGGGTCATCGGGAATCAGGGATGGGTGGATGATCAGCCCCTCCAGGAAGTAAAGGGGATAAGGGAGATCATCCATGTGACCAAGCCCTACAAACTGGTGAGCCGGGATTTTCACCCAAGGAATACCATTGTCCGTCTCGGCCGGGGTGTGAAGATAGGGGGGAAGACCGGTTTTCTTGTGATGGCAGGACCCTGTGCGCTTGAGAGCAGGGAACAGGTCCTCAAGACAGCCCGTTTCCTCAAGAACCTGGGAGTAAAGCTGCTTAGAGGAGGGGCATATAAACCCAGGACAAGCCCTCACAGTTTCCAGGGGCTCAGGGAGGAAGGGATAGCCATCCTCCGTGATGTCTCCCGGGAGGTGGGAATCCTGACTGTGACGGAGGTTATGAGCCCGGAGCATGTGGGGTTTGTGGCTGAAAATGTTGATGTCCTCCAGATAGGAACAAGGAATATGCAGAATTATGATCTCCTGAAGGAGGTTGGACAGACGAAAAAACCAGTTATCCTCAAACGTGGACTTTCTGCCACTCTTGAGGAGTGGCTCGCATCTGCGGAGTATATACTCCTTGAGGGGAACCCCAATGTGATCCTCTGCGAGAGGGGCATTAGGACCTATGAACGGGCCACAAGAAATACGGCAGACCTTTCGGTCATCCCCCTTGTCAAGGAGTTCTCCCATCTGCCGGTAATCTTTGATCCAAGCCATGCAACCGGAAGGAGGGGGCTCGTTCCTCCGATGACCCTTGCGGCTGTAGTTGTTGGTGCCGACGGGGTGATGATCGAGGTCCACCCTGATCCTGAGGCTGCACTCTCCGACGGACCCCAGTCCCTTGACTTCAAGGCCTTCAGGAAGCTTTACAGGAGGCTCAGGGAGCTTGAGGGGTTCATGGGGAGAAGATGATGCAGGCCTTGCAGGCTAAACGTTGATACGTTCTACATCAATCTCGTTGGTCTGGTCTGTTTCTTCTGTTTGTCCGAGGGAGATGAACGCAGGAAATGACCAATGACAGCCTTCAGGCTGAGGTCGAGGTTAAGGCTGAATAACCTAATAACCCAGTAACCTAATAACCAATATACCAATATACCAATGACTGGTGTCCCCCCTCCCTAAAATAAGGAGTTTATGGAATTGCAAGGTTCATTAGCGGCCCTTAACAAGGGGCTTCAGTACGTTCAATCGCTCTCTTGCAAACATTCCCATTTCTGAGTATGGGTCCACCTGTACCTGGTGGCTGTACTCCCTGTAGGCTGAGTTGTATTCCCCGAGCTTTTCATATGTGATACCGAGATAGCCATGAATCTCCTTGTGACGGGGGGCCGCCTGTTCGAAGTTTCTTAGATAGCGTACAGCCTTTCTGTAATTTCCAAGGTGGTAGTATGAGAGTCCGGCATAATAACTGGAGACAGGGTTGTCCGGAAAGAGGGAGAGGCTTTTTTCGAGATGGCGGAGCGACGTTTCATAATCTCCACGCATGAAGTACACGATCCCGAGCCCTTCATAAGCAGGTTGATATTCCCTGTCAAGGCTTAGCGCCTTCCTGAAGGAGTTCTCGGCAGATCCATATCTTTTCCTTTTCAGTCCGATATTCCCGAGGAGACTGTAAAAAGGCGCCTGACGGGAGTTCATCCTGATGGCCTTTCGTACCAGCCTTTCCGCTTCGTCAAGGTCATTCTTCTCAAGTGCCACAAGGGCCCTGTCGTAAGGATGGTAGGCCCGGTCAACCTCACGGAGCCTGGCGGTCATGCGTATGAAGCGGGCACGACTGATACCATCACCTCTGAGCTGTCTTTTCAGCTTTCCGGGGAGGATCTTTTTTATCTCTTCCAGACGGACTTCTGTCCGTGGATGGGTGGAGAAGAGTTCAGAGAGAAAGTCCCCGCCCCGGGACTTTTTCCCTACCCTCGTGAGATAATTCTTTACCGCCAACTGGAGCCGCCTGTGGGCATTGACCGCCTCTTCAGGTCTGTACCCGGCACGGACCATGTATTCCACTCCAAGGCGGTCGGCCTCAAGTTCGTCGTCCCGGCTGAATTTAAGGAGAAGGAGGGTGCTCCCCACTGCTCCGAGCCCGAGGAGGAGATCTGACCCATCCTTCCCGGAAAGTGCGATGTCAGTTCCTGCCAGGAGTCCGCCTAAGAGCACCTGGGAGGTATAATGCCGGGCAGAGTGACGGGCTGCAACATGGCCCATCTCATGGCCCATCACAAAGGCGAACTCTGCCTCGTTTTCCAGTTCCGCAAGGAGCCCCCTTGTTATCGCCACATGGCCGGGAATCGCCCAGGCATTGGGTAAGGAACTGTTCTGTATTACAAAGCTTACAGGCAGGTTGGGTCTGTGCGAGACCGAATTGAGCCTTTTTACGATTGATGTCAGGTAGTTCTCAAGAGGGGGGTCATGATAAATCCCTCCACCACCGACCTCGCCCCATAGTGCGCCAGGGTACATTGAGTCTCCCCACCGGAGTTCGTCCTCTTCCGAGAGAAACATCAGCTCTTTTCTGCCGGTGACGGGGTTGACCGCACAGGAACCGATGAACAGGAGTACAAGAAAAAGGGCTATTGTTTTCTGAAATATGTATGGTATGAGCCTGTTAGAATTCATGGTCTTTCCAAAGCCGTCAGATTACACTTAAAACATTAAGAGAGACAGCATGTACAAAGGCATTAAGCTGAGACTCAACCTATAGGTGTTTGACTCAATACACGACACTGCCGAAATCTAATCAACACTTCTATCTCTACCACGAAGAACACTAAGGTCACGAAGTTTTTAAAACCCTTTTTGATCCGTCCCCTTCGTGCCTCAGTGGTTTAATTTCCTTTAGTCCTCAGCCGGATTGAATATCCGGTAGATGGCGGAGAAGTCGAAGTCTCCAAGGCCGTCCCTGATGGCCAGCCCGTACAGTTCCTTTGTAATGCTTCCGGTAAAAACAGGCCTTCCGAGACTCTTTGCAAGGTCCTGCATATAGTGCAGGTCCTTGTGGATGAGGACAGATGAGAAATGGGTGGAAAAATCGCTGTTGAGGAGCTTGGTCTTCTTTGCATTCAGTACGAGGGAGTCACCTCCTCCTGCTGAGAGGATGTCGAGTACAAGCCTTTTCTCCAGCCCCGCCGCCTCTCCGAGACTGAGTGCCTCGGCAATGGTGGCCATGAAGGTCCCGAGAACAAGGTTGTTGATGAGCTTCATCTTTGTGGCAAGACCAGGCTCGCCGAGATAGAATACCACCCTGCCTATCTTTTCAATCACAGGAAGGGCCTTCCGGTACGCATTTTCCTCACCGCTTACCAGCACGGTAAGCATCCCCTTTGATGCAGGCACCACGCTTCCAAGCACAGGGGACTCCAGATAAGAGGCTCCTTTCTCAGCAAGGAGATGGTGGAATCTCTCAACCCGGTTGAAGTGGTTTGTCGTTGTATCCAGTACTATCCTGCCGGAGCAATCACCGGCAAGCAATCCTTCCGATGAGGTTAAAACCTCTTCTATGGCATCACTGTCAAATAGGTTTAAAATAAGAAGGTCAACCTTGCCGATGAGATCTGCAGGTGAATCGGCCACCGGGACATTAAGCCCCTCTGCCTTTGACGGCGTCCGGTTCCAGACCGTGAGGTCTATTCCTTCCGAGACGAGGTGTTCCGCCATCGCCCTTCCCAGATGTCCAAGCCCTATGAAGCCTGTCTTCATGAACTGCCTCCTTTCCGGGACTGTTGCAAGGATTACATATTCAAGGTTATCACAGATGGGTGCTGAATTTGAAGAAGGTTGACCCCGCCGGCATGAAGGACGGCGGGGTCATGAAAGGATTTCAGGGCTTTATGGTGATGTAAATATAGCCTCCGCCCCTGTAGATCAGGAGCAGAACACTCTCGTCTTCCTCGATCCCGGAGACGACCTCCCTGTAGTCTTTTATACCCTTGATAGGCTTTCTGTCAATCTCCTGGATTATGTCATTCCGGCGGAGAATGCCATAGGCAGGGCTTTCGTCATCTATATTTGTTACCAGAACACCCTCAACCTTTGCCGGGATGTCAAGCTTTTCCCTGAGGTCGGGTGTTATCTCCTGTACATAGACGCCCTTAAGCACATTGCTGTATTCTCCCGGGGACTGGGCTGCAAGGTTTTCCGGAAACTCTCCGAGCACAACATAGAGTATGCGTTCCTTGCCTTCCCTGATTATCCTGACCGCCACCCGCTTGCCCGGAGGGGTATTGGCGACCATGTTCCTGAGGTTTGTTGAATCCCTGACTGCTTTCTGGTCGAACTCTACGATGAGGTCTCCACGCCTGAAACCGGCCTTGTCAGCAGGGCTGTCCTTAACCACATCAGTGACCAGCGCTCCCCTGTCCTCCTTGATATCGAAGTGTCTTGCCAGTTCAGGGGTGATATTCTGGATGGTCACGCCAAGCCATCCCCTGATAACCTTACCGTACTCTATGATACTCTTCATCACAGACCTTGCCATGTTTGACGGTATGGCGAATCCGATCCCCATGTAACCCCCGCTCGTTGAAAATATGGCGGTGTTGATCCCTACGAGCTCTCCCCTGCTGTTTACAAGGGCTCCACCGGAGTTGCCAGGGTTGATGGCGGCATCCGTCTGGATGAAGTCCTCATAGTCGGTAATCCCCACATTTGACCTGCCGATGGCGCTCACTATTCCCATTGTGATTGTATGATCGAGACCGAAGGGGTTCCCGATGGCTATCACCACCTCACCCACATGGAGTTTGTCGGATTCTCCAATCTTGATAGCCGGAAGGTCTTTGGCATCTATCTTGATCACAGCCAGATCGGATTTCGGATCGGTTCCAATGACCTTGCCCTTGAACTCCCTCTTGTCATAAAGAAGTACCTTTATCTCATCGGCATCCTTGATGACATGATTGTTGGTCAGGATATAGCCGTCTGGGGAGACTATTACGCCTGAGCCGAGTGCAGAGGAGCGGAATTTCCTCTTTCCTCCGTCATGACCGAACCGGTCACCAAAGAATCTCCTGAAAAAGGGGTCATTGAAGAATTCATCAAAGGGTGTCTGCCTCACCGTTACAGTCTTTGTAGTGGAAATGTTTACCACAGAGGGTTTGACCTTTTCAGCCACCTCTGAAAGGGAGGTGCTCAGCTTGCTCAGGAAGTCCGTTGTTTCCTGGGATATACCCGTCTCTGTTGCAAGGGTGACTTCCTGAAACCCCATCCTTGTGGAGATACCAAGGCCGATCAGAAGCCCCACGATTATAAGGAGAGTGCCTGCCAGAACCGTCCGTTTTTTCATTTTCCTACCTCCTTATTTCGTTTCTCTTTTTGCTCCTTACAGTGCTTCTGCTCCAGGCTTGAATATGCACAGCGAGCGCAATTTTAATCCTATCGACCCCCGCGGTCTTGCAGCCCGTATAGTGACCGCCGGGTTCTTCAGCAGGTTTTAAAGGATGATTTTTATTATACAATTTTCATGCCTGAAGGTGAAAGGGAAGAGGAATGCCAGGAGTTTCTCCAGGAAAAGGAAGAGAAAATGTCCCTGGCAGGCCTCTTAATCAGTCCTTATCAAAGCGCTGATGGTGATGAGTAGAGGGAGTTTGTTGTGGATCGGCGCCATAAGGGAGTCTGTTTTTGCACACAGAAATCCTGACAGAGGATAAAGTACATACAATAAGCGCCAGAGCAGACACAGGGGATCAATATCATGATCAGGCAGGTTTTGTGATAAGAAACTGATTAAGAGGTCTGCCAGGGTATGATAAAAATTGGGGGAACTCCTGACCGCTCTCACCCTTGTCTCACTCCGGGTCACTATGTTATTCTCATTTATGGCCGGTAATGAGAGTCCGCCTGCCAGGGTGGTTTCCATAAATATTAGCGAAAGAAAGGGTGTAAGGAAGAAATTCGTCTCCGAGGTGGAGATAAGGGAGAACTTCGGCATCGAGGGTGATGCCCATGCATCGTCGGAGTGGCACCGACAGGTGAGCCTCCTTGCGTTGGAGAGCATCCGGAAGATGCAGGAAATGGGGCTTGATGTCGGCCCCGGGGATTTTGCAGAAAACATCACCACCGAAGGGATAGACCTTCTGAGCCTTCCAGTCGGTACAAAGATTAACCTCGGTGATGTGGAAGCGGAAGTCACCCAGATAGGAAAGACCTGCCACAGCAGGTGTGCGATCTACTACCAGGCCGGGGACTGTGTGATGCCCAAGGAGGGCATCTTTGTAAAGATCCTCCGTGGTGGAAAGTTGAAGGTGGGAGACCCTGTCAGGGTCATCTTGTAGTATCAGGAAAGCTGAGGTTGGCCTTGCACTTCCACCTTGTTTACGTTTCCCGTAGCATGGAATGAAATCTAATTAAGGTGTCTCTGAATTGACTGAAATAAAGACAGCGGTAATAACACTGAGTGATAAGGGCTCCCGGGGTGAACGGGATGATGAAAGCGGCCGGATACTCGTCCAGAAACTCAGGGACGCGGGCTTTGAAATCTCCTTCTACGAAGTTATTCCCGACGAAAGAAAGCTCCTCAAAGACCGCCTCGTAAGCCTCTCAGAAAGAGTCGACCTAATTATAACCAACGGCGGCACGGGTCTCAGTCCCAGGGACATCACCCCTGACGTCACCCTTGAGGTGATCGAGAAGGAAGTCCCGGGCATTCCCGAAGCGATGAGATCACGGGGGCTTGAGAAGACCCCAAGGGCGATGCTCTCCCGTGGTGTGGCCGGTATCAGGGGAAACTGTCTCATCATAAACCTCCCCGGCAGCCCCAGGGCGGTCATGGAAAATCTTGATGTCATCCTTGATGTCATCCCCCATGCAGTGGAAAAGATCAAAGGATCGGAGGAAGACTGTGCCCGGACATAGAAAGGCCCTGTTGATCGTACTCTCTCTATTCATTATCACACTATCGTCCGCAACTCTTTCAGCTGTCACTTCTGATGAAATAATCACACTGAAGACTTATCTGTCAACACACCCTGTATCCGCTGGCTCTGACTTCCAGATGGCCCTTGAGATGAAGCTCCTCCCTGGCTGGCATATTAACAGCAACAGGCCCTCAAGCGAGTTTGCCATCCCCACGGAACTTCGTCTGGATCTGCCCGAGGGGATCAGGATCAAGGAGATGCGTTTTCCGAAACATGAAGTAAAGTTCCTCCCTTCCATAGGACAGAAGACGGAGTTCTATTCCGGCACTTCATATATAATCATCACCGCCCATGCTGACAGGGCCATGAAGCCGGGCAGGTACTCCATACCAGCCACTTTTCGCTATCAGGGTTGCGACAAGGACATATGCCTTCCTCCCAATGAAAAAAAGGTGGCCTTCAGTTTCAAGGTCTCACCCCCGGGAAGTCTCGTTCAGGTGATAAACAGCAAGATATTCTCCGGTGAAGGCGGAACACCTGAAGAAGAGGCAAAGTCTCCGGTCACATCCACTGAGAAAGGAGACAGCAAAGGAAATATCTCAGGCATGGTCGCTGAGAAGGGACTTCTGATCAGCCTGCTCCTGATCTTCCTCGGAGGGCTTGCACTCAACCTTACCCCCTGCGTCTACCCCCTCATTCCTGTTACCCTCAGTTATTTCGGTGGTATGGAACACAGGGGAAAGGCCTTTCTGAATGCCTCGGCCTATCTCTTCGGAATTGTCCTGACCTATTCGATCCTCGGCACCCTTGCAGCCCTCTCCGGCGAGATGCTTGGGACGCAGCTTACCAGTCCTGCTGTGACCGTCTTCATAGCCATTGTAATGGTCGGGCTCGCACTCAGCATGTTTGGGCTTTACGAGATCAGGGTTCCCCGTTTTGTAATGAACCTTGTGGGGGGGGAGGCGAAGACCGGTTTTGCCGGCTCCTTTCTGATGGGTGCAACCATGGGGATTGTAGCAGCCCCCTGCATTGGACCATTCGTAGTGGGACTCCTCACTTATGTAGCCTCCACAGGTGACCCCTTCAAGGGCTTCATAATGTTCTTCTTCCTTGCCCTCGGACTCGGTATTCCCTATCTCTTCCTGGCGTTCTTCTCTACAAAGATCTCATCTCTCCCGCGTTCAGGGGTATGGATGATCGGAGTAAGGAGGATTTTCGGGATCATACTCCTTGTGATGGCGGTATACTTCCTTGATCCTCTCCTGAAAAAAGAGACTTACGATCTCCTCTTCTCACTCGTGCTCTTCGCTGGTGGGGGATGGCTGATCATTTTCGACCGCTCAGGCGAGAATGCCCGTTTCTTCCATATCATAAAATCGGTCGTTGCCATAGGAATGATCACTACCGCCCTCCTGACTTACAATCCTCTTCAGAATAAGGAAACCGGGATGAAATGGACCTATTATTCTGAAGAAGTGATGGAGAAGGCCAGGTCAGAGGGAACGCCGGTGATCATGGACTTTTATGCCGACTGGTGCATCCCCTGCAAAGAGCTCGAGGAGATCACCTTCAAATCACCGGAGGTAAAGGCCTATGCAGGGACTATCCTCTTCGTCAAGGTGGACCTTACACAGGAAAAGAGCGAATTCGCCCGGAAGGTGAAGGCCCGGTATGATATAAAGGGAGTCCCTACGGTTGTATTCGTAGGCAGGGATGGAAAGGAACGGCATGACCTCAGACTCACGGGCTTTGAGGGTCCCGAGAAGTTCATTGAGCGGATAAAGTCCCTCCTGAAGACCCCCTGACTTTCTGCTGCTATCTCCTGTAACCCCTCCGCCGTCCGCCGTACTGGTGGGAAGGCCGCTTGCTCCTGGCAGTCTTCTGCTTCTTGAGCATGTAGAGCATCTGTTCCACCTCCTGGCTGTTCAGCCCCAGCCTCTTCGGGCCTGAGACCTTCTGTCTGTCGAGGAGCATGGAGAGGACCTTGGTTGCAATCTGATGGATCTCCATCGTCTCTGAAAGTTCCTCCAGCACCTCGGCAGCCTCCTCCCTGACGGGCTGATCCTCTAATTTCTTGATGATCCCGGAGAGATATCTTTTTCTGGCCTCACGAATGGAGGGTATCTCCCTGTAGCTGAGGGGCTCGCCGGAGACCTTCATTATCCGCCTGAGTTCCTTCAGTTCAAGAGGGGTTACAAGAGTGATGGCCTTGCCCTTCTTGCCTGCCCTCCCGGTCCTGCCAATCCTGTGGACATAACTGTCAGGGTCAAAAGGGACATGGTAGTTGAAGACATGGCTTACATCAGTGATGTCAAGCCCCCTTGCAGCAACATCTGTGGCGATAAGGAGATCGACCCGTCCCTTCCGGAACGCATCAATAGCCTCATTACGATGAACCTGGGTCATGTCACCGTGAAGGGCCTTGGCAGAGTACCCCCTTGATATGAGAGTGGTGGAGAGTCTATCGGTCTCCCTTTTTGTCCTGCAGAAGATGAGCGCCCTCTGAGGAGATTCAGTATCAATCAGGCGGACAAGGGCCTCCTCCCTCTCCCTCTCCTGTATCACATAATAGAGCTGTTTGATGCCTGACGGTGTGACCTCAACGGGGGTAACGTCTATTGAGACGGGGTTTACCAGTATCCTCCTTGCCAGTGATTTGATCGCGCCGGGGATTGTGGCGGAAAAGAGGAGGGTCTGTCGCTCTTTTGGAAGATACTCGAAAATCGACTCTATGTCATTGATGAAACCCATATCCAGCATCTCGTCTCCTTCATCAAGAACGACTATCCTGGGGCTGAACCTCTTGAGCCTTCCAGATCTCAGATGGTCAAGGAGTCTCCCCGGAGTGGCGGTTATGACCTGGGCGCCCCGGTTTATCATATCGGCCTGCCTGTTGATGGACTGCCCGCCGTATACAGCAACAGTCTTTATCCCTGCAAATCTCCCCAGTCTATAAAGCTCTTCACTAACCTGAGAGGCCAGTTCCCGCGTCGGGGTTATTATCAGGACTTTCAGCCCATTGGTCCGGACTATGGCATTCATTGCCGGGAGGCCGAAGGCCGCTGTCTTGCCTGTTCCTGTCTGGGCCCGGGCCATAACATCCCTCCCCTCCATTATGACCGGGATCGCCTGCTGCTGGATCGGACTGGGGGCCCTGAAACCGGCCTCTTCCACACCTTTTAAAATCTCATCACAAAGGCCGAAATCCCTGAAGGAACCGGCCAGATTGTTTTCTGTTTTCATTAAATCTCCTTTTTGTTTTTTAAAACTGGAAGTCAGAAGTTAAAATCAGGCAGGCTGGTATGCGCTTTCCTGCTTCTGCTTACAGACTTCTTTGCATCATCTCTTGATGAAATGTTCTCCCTACAATTCTATAAAATCACCCGGAAACGGCTGGGAGTTATGCCCGAAAGCCTTTCCAGCGATACCTTTGCGTAAGGTGACATTCCCTGAATCAGGATACCACCCGGGGTTAAGTCCTCCGTTACTGCTTATCCTGAAATATCTCATCGGTTCTGGAAAAGGTTGAGGGCATGGCTCCCAGCCTCTTTATGCAACGTTTGGGTTCTACTGTCAGATATGGCTCAGGCTGACTTCCTCATGACGAGGCACCCCGGCCTTTCTATTTCTCTTTCTCCCCCTCTTTCCTCCTCCTTCTGGCACTGCAATCCTGAGCTCATCCAGTATGTCATTCCCTGCTGGCGGGACAGGCAGATACGAGACTTCATCGTCCCTCCGGACTGTAACCTCTACAGAGGGAAGTCCCTTTGCATCGGAATAACGTGCAGTTATCCTTGCAGCAAGCCTGATGACGGCCTCATCATCAGGCCCTCCGGCAAGCAAAGAAAGGGGGCTGCCAACCCCTTCAACAGAGAGTAACATATCCCCTCGCTCAGTAAGTGCTGCTATCTTCTCGTTTTCTTCGTGATTCCTTCCAACGATCAGCCTGGCCTCTTCTGAAAGACGGAAATGCCTTCCCGTCCTCAGGAGTTCTATGTCCCTCAAGGATGGATCAGGGTTGTGCTCAAGGAGGTCCCTGAGCCTCCATGCATAGGTTGGTTCAGTCAGGAGACAACCGCCAGCAGGGGTAGGATACTCCTCAAGCCCGAGTTCAGCTGCAAGGGCCATCTGGGGCTTTCTGGTCCGCCCCCGAAATCCGTAAAGGAGTTCCCTGTTCACAAGCCCTCTCTTTTCAGGAAGCGTCTCAGGCAGGAGCTTTGCACTCAACGGCCTCAGTACGAGTCCCTCCACACCGGCCTCCCGGTCTATCAGGGGAAAGGAATCCCTCCTCTGGCTCATCGGCCTCTGTCCAAGGACCTCACCGGTAACCAGGAAATCGGCCCCTATCAGCTCCATGTAGGTCTTTGCCTCCCTGAGCATAAGGATCCTGCAGTCAACACAGGGGTTCATGTTCTTCCCGTGCCCGAACTTGGGGTTCTTGACAATCTCGAAGAACTTGTCAGCCAGATGGGCAAGCTTCAACTGGAAACCGAACTTCCGGGCCGCTGGAAAGGGATCCCTGGAACAGGAGGAGCTGTCTGTAATGTCACAGCCGAAATGGGTGAGGAAGGTTATGGCATGGACGTCCACTCCCTGCCTGAGCATCACCAGGATGGCAAGGGTGCTGTCGAGGCCTCCGGAAAGGAGTGCCACAGCCTTTGGTCTTTTATCCTTTTCTTCCATTGTTTCAGAATTCCTTTTTTCTGTTTCCATTTCCCGCCCCCGGGTATCACTCTGGATACCTCTCACAGAGACACAGGGGTGAAGCAAATCATATGAATCGGGCTGCCAGTAAATACTCTAACTTGTATTATAACTTAATTCTTCATGTGAGAGAAAGCTGAGGAACCCTCAAAGACGGCTTTGGCCGCCTGCTGGAGAAGATTGAGAGGTTTTGACTTAGCAAAGACCGTATCTGAACGAATCGCTCAATCCAGATCATAATCCCCTGTCTATGTCGCAACTACTTTGAGGGGAAGAGATACCTCACTGTGATGTATTTTCACTGAAAGACTCCAGCAGTTGCTCCGGGCTGACCGTGGCCGTACCCACCTCGCCCACCACAACCCCTGCTGCATGATTGGCCACTGATGCCGCCATCCTGAGAGGGGCCCCTGCAAGGCAGGCAAGGGTAAAGGCCGCAATCACCGTATCACCTGCACCGGTAACATCATATACACTCTGGGCCACAGTGGGGATATGAGTTACCCCTCCGGACTCAAAGAGGCTCATTCCATCCTCACCCCTGGTAATCAGGACCGCATCAGCCCTCAGTTTTTTCCTCAGGACAGCACCTGCCCTCAAAAGGCTTCCCTCATCGGTTATCTCAATACCAGTACCGGCTGATGCCTCCTTGAGGTTCGGGGTGACAAGGGAGACATCCCTGTAGAGATGGAAGTTGCCGATCTTCGGATCCACGGCTACAAAGACCCCCTCATTCTTAAAGTTGTCTCTAATAAATGACATCAAACCCTTTGATATACAGCCTTTTTTGTAGTCCGAGATGATTATCCCATCCCATCGGGCACCACTTTTCAGAAAGTCCCTTATCTTTCTTGAAGTACGATCGCTGATCCGCCTCTTTTCCTCCCTGTCAAATCTCACAACCTGCTGGTTATGGGCGATAACTCTGGTCTTGACAGTGGTCGGTCTCTTTCCGGTAAAGAGGCCATCCGTTTCTATCCCCCCGTTTTTCAGGAGATTCCTGAGAACATCCCCATAGTAGTCATCACCGCAGACCCCGCAGATATCCACCTTCCCCCCCAGGGAGACGATATTTGCGGCAACATTGGCCGCACCGCCAAGGGAAAAGTTCTCGCCCTGTATATCAACAACAGGAACGGGTGCCTCAGGGGATATTCTCTCAACAGACCCCCATATGTAATGATCGAGTATGATATCGCCGATCACGAGGATCCTTGTCTTCCGGAATCTTTTTATCAATCTTTCAATATTCATAATTTTGAAATTTAATCATCATTCTGCCCACTACACGCTCCACGCTTTTCTCATCCTCAACCTTGACCTTACTTATAGAACACTGATTAACACAGAAACTAACCGATCTACACAGATAAAAACAAATCCTAAAACCTAATCTCTAAATCCTAAACAAATCCTAATATCTAAAATCCAATATTCAAACAATATCCTGTATCTGCCCCTGTCATATCAGTGTTAATCCTTTTTTCCGTGTTCATCTGTGTTCCATTAGTCTTCCGATCTTCTGCACTCCGAACTACTATCCGCTACCCGCTATACGCTTTTTTCTCAACCTTAACCTCAACCTTGGCCTCGACCTCAACCTTTGTAATATCAGTGCAAATCCCTTTTTTCTGTGTTTATCTGTGTGCTATTCGCCTTCCGCTCTATAGAACCCTACCCGCTATACGCTGTCTTCTAACCCCTTCCATAGACCTCATCGAGTATCTC
>WFTX01000215.1 GCA_015485235.1 Nitrospirota bacterium
CTTCCAAAACCGATGAGATATTATAAGATTGAGGGTAGAACGAGACATATCAGCAGGTGAGGTTCTGGTTCAGATAATGTTACCTTGCGCAAAGGTATCGCTGGAAGGGTTTTCGGTCATAACCCCCTGCCATTTCTATACAGTTTTATACAACTGTAAGGTGAAAACAAGGTAATGGGGGGATAGGTTGATGCCCCCTGATCTGTATGATAAGCCTGTCCAGTATGTAAAGGGAATCGGTCCCAAAAGGGCAAGGCTTCTTGCCCGCCTCGGAATCAAGACCATCCTTGATGCCCTGTACTACCTCCCCTCCCGTTATGAAGACCGCCGGAACATAAAAAGTATTGCCGACCTCTCCCCAGAGACCTTCCAGACCGTGGAAGGGCGGGTTGTGGCCAAGGAGGTCCAGAATACAAGGAGGGGACTGAAGATTTTTGAACTCCTCCTCAATGACGGGACGGGGCTCATAAAGGGAAAGTGGTTCAACCAGCCCTATCTTGACCGTGTATTCAAGGTAGGAGAGAGGGTGCTGCTTTCTGGAACGGTCAGGAGGGACTACAGGTGGGGGGTGGGGTGGGAGATACTTAACCCTGATTACGAGACATTTCCGGAAGAGAATGGGAAGGAGAATATCCATACTTCAAGGATTGTCCCTGTTTACAGGGTTACTGAAGGACTCGGGCAGAGGGCGATGAGGGCCATGATGTTCTCCATTATCAGTTCTGTGAGCGGGAGGCTTGCCGAGTATATGCCGGAGGAGGTTTTGAGAAGAACCGGCCTTCCAGGACTGGAGGAGTCATTCCTTTACGTTCATTTCCCCGGAGAAGATGCAGACCTGGAGTCACTTCAGAGGATGGACAGCCCCTATCACCGGAGAATCGTTTTTGATGAACTCATCTGCCTTGAGACCGGTCTTGCCGTGCTCAAGAGAGGTCGTGCCGGGCTCAGGGGCATCGCCTTCGATGGTGAGGGCGGTCTTGTGAGGAAAGTCCAGGAAAGGCTTCCCTTTGAGCTTACAGGTGCCCAGAAGAGGGTCCTCAGGGAGATCCTCAATGACATGGCAGCACCAAGGCCGATGAACAGGCTTATCCAGGGCGATGTCGGATCAGGAAAGACGGTTGTGGCCCTTCTGGTGATGCTTAATGCCGTCCAGTCTGGTTATCAGGCAGCCATAATGGCCCCGACAGAGATACTGGCGGAGCAGCATTACCGGAACATGACGGAACTTCTGAAAGGGGTTGATGTAAGGGTCGCCCTTCTTACAGGAAGCCTGAAGGACCGTCCCACTGAAGGGATAAAGAACGGAGATGTTCATATAGTGGTTGGCACCCATGCCCTTATCCAGGAAGAGGTTGAATTCAGAAATCTCGGTCTTGTCGTTATAGATGAACAGCACCGTTTCGGCGTACTCCAGAGGGCATCTCTCAGAAAAAAGGGGCTGAACCCCGACGTCCTCGTGATGACGGCCACCCCAATACCCAGGACATTGGCACTTACGCTCTATGGAGATCTTGACACCTCTGTGATTGATGAACTCCCGCCAGGGAGAAAACCGGTGAAGACGCGGCTCTTCTTTGAAAAGGAGAAGTCCCGGCTCTACGATTTCATCAGGGATGAGGTCAGGAAGGGCAGGCAGGCCTATATAGTCTATCCTGCCATAGAGGAATCGGAAAAGCTGAATCTCCGTTCAGCCATCCCGGCAAGGGATGCCCTGGAGAGGATCTTCCCGAAGTTCAGGATCGGTCTTCTTCATGGAAGAATGAAACCGGGGGAGAGGGAAGAGGTGATGAATGCCTTCAAGGCAGGGGAGGTTGACATACTGGTGAGCACCACCGTTGTGGAGGTGGGTGTGGATGTTCCCAATGCCACTGTGATGCTTGTAGTCCATGCCGAGAGGTTCGGGCTTTCCCAGCTGCACCAGTTGAGGGGAAGGGTGGGGAGAGGGGCTGAGCAGTCCTGGTGTCTTCTCCTTGCCTATGGCAGACTCTCTGATGAAGCCCTCCAGAGGCTAAGGGTAATGGTAAAATACACCGACGGCTTCAGGATAGCAGAGGAGGATTTCCGGTTGAGAGGCCCAGGTGAACTCTTTGGTACGAGGCAGTCGGGATTGCCTGACCTGAGGGTGGCGGACCTGACAAGGGCAGGTGATCTGCTTATTCAGGCAAGACAGGAGGCATTCAGGCTTGTTGAAAGGGATCCCCTCCTTGAGAGGAGCCCCGGATTGAGGGGACAGGTGGAGAGGTTCTGGCGGGAAAAGATGGAGATTTTCCGGACGAGCTGAAGCAGCATGGTGAGCGGACATAGAGGTCTTTCTGGTCAGGGCGGGGATGAAGAGTGGTTTGACTGGCTGAATAATGCTCAAGACAAGGAGGTTTTGATATGAATATAGTTCAGGCAAGGGACTGGTTCAGTCAGGGAGTCTTCAGGATACTATCTTTATTCAGGCTTATAGGGAGGCGTTTCAATATCGAGATCGCCTTGATCAGGCTCCTTTTCCTGGTGGATGAGAAAAAGAAGGAGAGGGACAGGATCTACAGGAAGATTGGTAAGAGGCTATCCGAGCTTGCCGGATCCCCTGAGCATGATATCCTTTCGGACAGGGAGGTCAAGGAGGGCCTTGAGGAACTCAGGAAGCTGGATGCCGAGATCTCCTTGCTGAAGGAAAAGGCTGAGGCGCTGAACACCCTTGATGAAGAGGAAGATAAATGATATATATAGCGGTGTTCCTCTTCGGGCTCGTCGTCGGTTCTTTCCTGAACGTCTGTATTTACCGGCTGCCGAGGGAGATCTCCATAGTCCGGCCTTCATCGGCATGTCCTGTCTGTAAAGAGCCCATCCGGCCCTGGGACAATATCCCTATCCTGAGTTACCTGATCCTTGGTGGAAAATGCAGGCACTGCCGGACCAGGATACCTCTCCGGTATCCCCTTGTGGAGTTTCTGAACGGACTTGCCTGGCTTGCTGTTCTGTGGAGGTATGGTTTGACTCCAGGTTCTCTCCTGCTCATGGTCTTCTTTTCCGCCTTCATAGTTATTACATTCATAGATCTTGACTTCCAGATAATCCCTGACCTGATAACCCTCCCGGGAGCGGTGATCGCACTTCTTGGAGGGATACTGCTGCTTGATGACCCCTTCAACAGGGGCCTTTCCCTTGGCTGGCAGGACTCCCTAATCGGAGCGGCTCTTGGTTTTGGTCTTTTCTATCTGATAGCCCTCTTGAGCAGGGGAGGAATGGGGGGCGGGGACATAAAGATGATGGCAATGGTGGGAGCGCTGACCGGCTGGAAGGGGGTCCTTCTGACCACATTCATTGGAAGCCTTACCGGATCGATAATCGGCATATTCCTTGTTATCTTCAGGGGGAAGGGGAGAAAGAGCAAGGTACCCTTCGGGCCCTTTCTTGCCCTTGGAACTGTGGTGACCATACTTTTCGGCCAGGAGATACTAAGGCTTTATCTCGGGGGATAGGAATTGAACATTATTGTTCTGACTTTCTCTGTATGACTGCAGGAATGATCCTTACAACAGGCATCCTGCATCTCTCAGACCTTCAGAAAAAACGGGATCACCACAAAGACGCCCCCCACAATAACAAGCACATATACGTTTGATATCAGGTAGGGCAATACAAACAGGGCTATACCGGAAATCAGCGGTACAATTGCCTGCTGTCGTTTCCCATAGGTGAAGAATCCGAGGCCGACGGCCCCGAAGATTACTCCCCATATAAGCAGTGCCGTGCCTTTCATACAGATAACCTGCAGCTTTCCTTTATGAACGAAAGTATGAACCGGTAGCTGCCTATCCCGGTCCAAAGGCCCCCTTTATTCCTTCTATTACCATTTGAGTCCCAAGTACGGCAAGGATCAAACCCATCATTCGGGTGATTACTCCCAAGGCACTGGTCCCGATATAAACAACAAACTTTTCACCGAAGATGAAAAGCAGGTATGTTAATACACACAAAACAGCAAACATCGTGATAGTTACTACCAGTTCCATCAGACCGCCACCTGACGAGAAATTCATTGCCGTTGCGATTGTGCCAGGGCCGGCGAGTATTGGCATGGCTAATGGAGACACCGCAACACCAAGCGCTGATTCACGGGACTTTTTCTTGTCCTTTTCACTTGGATGCTGAAGGCTCGAGTGGTTTCCTTGAAGCATATGAATGCCTACAAGAAAGACTATCAGACCTCCGGTAATTCTGAAGGCGGGCAGAGTGAGGCCGAACAACTCAAAGATCAGCTTTCCGGCAATTGAAAAAAGTGTAACAATAAGGAATGCAATCAACAATGACCGTAGGGCTATGAGAGCAGTGGTTTGTCCATCATCGTCCCTTGTGAGGCTCAGGAAAACAGGGACATTTGCGATGGGGTTCATAATGGCAAAGAATCCCATAAATACTGTTGCAGCATGAAGTAATGTACTGTTCATTCTTTAAGAAACCCCTTTTCGATGAAGGCAGGCACATCTGATGTTGCTTTTGAGCCAGTATCATGCAGTCAGGATGAGTCCCGCCTGTTTAATTATACTACAAAGCGGTCTGACTGGAATGCTTCAGGCCGGTTCAGGTAATATTTTTTTCTTGAAGACAGCTATTGTGTAACATCCATTACAGCATCACTCAGTTTTTCCAACAGAAGGGGGCTGGCAGATTGAAAAACACCAAGATGGCCTCCATCAAAGGCGATGAACTCCACGTCAAATCCACTCTGCCTCAGATTCCGGACCGTACGATCAGCCTCATTAAATCCTATCACCTGATCCCTCTTCCCATGGAAAGCGATTATCTTTGCCTTTTCTCTGAGAGATTCAGATTCGTCTGTTGAGAGCCCACTGGGCAATCTGCCTGAAAGGGGGAATATGTATGAAAACTGTTCCCCGTGATAGGCAGCCATGTAATAGGCAAGAATGCCGCCACTGGAAAAACCAAGGACGATGGGCTTGCCCTCTGTGGGAAATCTTTCCAGCAATACAGGTATTGCATCCGAAAGGGCATCACCGCATCTTCGCAGCCCTTCTGCGTCCATTGGCCATCCCCGTCCACCCCATCTTCCACCGGGAAAATCCATAATACCCTTCAAGATGACAAAGCGTGCAGGCTGATCGAATTTATTCAGCAATGTCTCAAAAAACTTCTCAGGAGTGTCTCCCTGGCCGTGAAGTGCTATGATCATCGGGAGTGCATCGGGTGAACTGCCGGTTCCGGTAATTCTGACGATATACTCGAACTCCTGCTCTGAGAGAGGTCCCTTGACTGTGGCAGGCTGCTTCCACCAGTAGATTCCTCCAGCAGTCAGTAAAAACAGTATCAATACTATCAGTTTTTTCATTGTTGTTATATTCCATAATCAAAAGCTGTCTTGTCTAATGAGTGGCTGACTCTGCATCTGCCAGCAAACGCACATCCATTGGATCGCCCTTCCTCTCATCACGAACCAGTGAGATTGCCTCACTGGCGCACTGCCCTGTGCAGACCCCACATCCCATACACGCATCCCAGTTAACTATGGCCGTCTCTTCCACCTCTACCGCTCCAAAGGGACAGATGTTCTCACAGGTCCCGCAGGCTGCACAGAGGTCATTGTTCACTTGTGCAACATACCCAGAAGAGGCCATCAGAGGGATACCGTACCTGGTCATCGCCTCTATACCGCCACAGCAGCACTTGCAGCAGTTGCAGATCACATAGAAACGATCCAGACAGGCATCCTTGAACCAGGCCGAATGCACATGTCCCCGCCCGTGCTCTGCCTCCAGCAGCGCCAGTGCCTCGTTCTGGGTAAGGCGGCGGCTGCTCCTGGGGTTGTGCTCAAGGACGAAGTCAACGAAAGGCTGTCCTATGATCATGCAGACCTGGGTCGGCTCACAATGACCGGGACGAGCATGCCGGCAACTGCATTCGTAGACAGCCACATCAGGGGGTCCCTTCAGCAGAATCTCCCGGGCAACCGGATAGGGTATGATCTGCTCCAGATCACGGAGGGGTATCTTCTTGTTGAGTGTGATTATGGATTTGGCATGCTCCAGGGTGAGCACCTTGCCATGGTAATGGTCTGCCCAGCGTTGCCGTCCCCGCTCGTCTAACTTTGGATAGATACGGTTAATCAGCATGCTGATGTACTGGTTGGTCCACCGTCCATAAAAATAGGCATGCAGGGCCTTTCCGTTCAGAAGCCGCCGCAAGCCTCCTTCCCGTAAGAAACGCATCGTCGAAGGCTGTATCAGCCGCCATCGTTCTCCAAAAAGCCACAGAGCAAGGATTGCAGTCAAGGGTATCCCGATAACGACAAACACGATAGTTCCTTCCATAGGAATCCCTCCTTCCCTCATATACGGTTTTGTTTCTTTAGCGTACACCACTGATGCAACATATTGGCGCCTGCAGAAACCATAGAAAACCAGCCGCTTCTGAGAGCCTGCGAAAGAGCGGTCAGGTGAAGCGGGTTGTATTCTGATTAGTGGTTCTTACATTATACCCTAATGAGGAATGCCCGGGGTTATAGTTTCTGGTTCGACTCTCATGGCCTTCCTCTCCTGACCGATTGTTATTGTCGGTATATGCCTCATATGCCTTGAGATAAATGCCCGAGTCCTCATCGGCTTCCGGAGATTCTGTCTTAATAGAATAAGGTTTAATCTCGGCATAAATATATTTAAAATTAATATGTTGTAGCATGTCATATATAATTTACTTGAAGTTTTTTTGTCTTTCCTCTCCCAGGTCTCCCCGGAGCTTGCTTTTCTCCTGGCAATATTTTTTTAAAACTGCTATAATTAAGATATAAATGCTCATCTTTCCAATTTATATAGATGGGGTTCTGGGATGAGCATCACCATTGTGGGTGGTGGCATCTCAGGATTATCCCTTGCATATTTCCTTCTCGAAAGAAACCCGGACCTTGAAGTAACCGTTCTGGAGGCATCAGACCGCCCTGGCGGAAAGATCTGCTCTGACAGGGCTGACGGTTTTCTCTGTGAATGGGGAGTAAACGGTTTTCTTGACAACAAACCCAGGACACTTGAACTCGCCTCAAGCCTCTCTATCAACCCCCTGAGAAGCAGTGATGCAGCCCGGAGGAGGTTCATCTTCACGGGTGGTCGGCTCCGCCAGATACCTGAGACCCCTCCCGCATTCCTCAGATCAGACCTCCTCAGTCTTAGAGGAAAGATCAGAATATTTTACGAATTCTTTGCCCCCAGGGGGAGCGGAGACGACGAGACTCTTGCCTCCTTTGCCATCCGGAGGCTTGGCAGAGAGGCTTATGAGAAGATGATTGATCCCATGGCGTCCGGAATCTATGCAGGAGACCCGGAGAAACTCAGTCTGAAGAGCTGTTTTCCCAGGATTTATCAGCTTGAACGTGAATATGGCAGTCTTTTAAGAGCCATGATGAAGCTTCAGAGGGAGGCAAAAAGGACGGGAAGGCAGGTAGGCCCCGGTCCGGGAGGTACCCTTACTTCTTTTTACGACGGGATGGAGGCTATTGTCAGGGCGCTCCTTGAGAGGCTTGGTGACAGGGTCAGAACGAAGTGGAGGGTCAGAGGAATCAATAGGAGTGGTGATATTTATACGGTTCAGAGCGAGAGCGGTGAGATCCTGGAGACGGACATGCTCGTGCTTGCCTGCCCTGCCTATGAAGCGGCAGGGATGCTTGGGGAGATGGACACTTCCCTTTCTGAAACCCTCGAAAGGATTTCCTATCCTGCCGTATCAGTGGTATGCCTCGGTTTCAGAAAAAAGGATATAAGGCATAACCTTGATGGATTCGGATTCCTTGTTCCCTTCAGAGAAAGCAGGAAGATCCTGGGCACCCTCTACGACTCCAGCATCTTTCCCAACCGGGCTCCTGAAGGACATGTGCTTCTCAGAAGTATGATCGGCGGTGCAAGGGCCTCAGACCTTGCCCTTCAGCCTGATGAAAGGCTTCTCAACATCGTTCTTGAGGAACTCTTTGAGATCATGGGGATAAGGGCCGAGCCGGTTATATCAAGGATCTACAGACATGAAAAGGCGATACCCCAGTATAATCTGGGGCATCAGGAGGTGCTGGATGAGATTGAAGAGGCGTTGAAGGCTCATCCGAACCTGTATATAACCGGTAATGCCTACAGGGGAATCGGTGTGAATGATTGCATAGAGAACTCATACAGGCTTGCAAACAGTATGGTATGAACTGATCATAATGAAAAAACAATCATGAAAGGAGGAGCCATGAAAGACCAGGAAATTGCAGAAATCCTCAGGACGGAAAACCCTTCCTTCAGGCAGTTGCAGGAGGAGCACCAGGCACTTGAACAGAAACTCTTGGACCTTGAGAAC
>WFTX01000216.1 GCA_015485235.1 Nitrospirota bacterium
GCATATAATAGGACCCCATGCCTCGGACCTGATCCATGAGGCGGCTCTCGCGATTCAGGCCGGTCTAAAGGTGAGGGATATCGCTGAGACGATTCATGCCCATCCGACCCTTTCAGAGGGGCTTATGGAGGCAGCAGAGGACCTTCACGATGAGGCGATTCATGCACCAAAAAAATAGCCTCCCCGGTGGTGAAGGATGAAGACATGTATCCGGAACAATCTTCCTTGCCGAAGGCAGCGATTCATGGTATGGAAGGCTGTTTCTGCAATGAAAAGCCATCCTGAACCGGGGTGTTCCCCAACAAAGGCTGATTTTTGAAGAGTCACCATGTCTGACTGGATAGAAAGGGCAAAAAGACTCAGGAGGGATCAGTTCTCAGAACTCGATGTGCTGCTCAGGGTTCTGGACAGGGCCTTCAATCCTGACAACCACCCTCTGTCTGACAGGAATTACAGGGGAAGGGACTTCTCTCCCGAGCTTGCAGCTGTGAGAGATGTCATGCTCAGGCTGCTCAGCCTGCTTGAGAGCCTGATTCCTGAAAGCCGGAAGAATGCCTACTGGTTTCATAAATTTGCTGAGCAGAAGTTTTTGACAGACCGGAAAAGGGATCTCTTCCGTGAGTCCCTTTATAAACAGGATACCGAGGAGAAGTCCATCTTCCTCCTTTACGATTCGTTTGTTACTCTCAAGGTGCTGATCCTGGATCTCCTGAAGCAGGAACCAGTCTCCTATGACGCCTTCAGGAATTTTGGCGAGTTGATAGTCCGGGAGATAAGGGAGAACCGTTACTACGACCCCTTCAAGAAGGAGTTTCACCCGGAGTTCGACCGGATTGACAACAGTATAGTTTCCGGGGTTGTCAAATCCATAAAGAAACGGGAAATGAAACGCTCCATATCCATTCTCGTAATATATCTCTTCAGGGTTCTCAGGTATCTTTCCCATATAGATATTACTTCCCATCTTCCTGTGGCCATGAATACCGCCTATCTTATTCTCGTGCTCGTCAGGTCCGAGTTGAGGGAAATGCTGGAATTCATTGAGACAGCCCAGGAAGGTATTCTGAAGGGAGACGTGAGGGATGTGATAGGTTCAGTGGGGTTTCAGGTGTCAATGGAGACGAAACGTGTGTATGAACAGGAGCTAAGGGATATCCTTTCCAGAACGAATCAAGGGCTGGTAAAGGGAAGGATAGAAAACTCATACGGCATCCTGAAAAATGCCGCTGAGCAGGCTATACTTCAGATTGTCCAGGCATTCAAGCCTGAATTAAGGGGAGAGGATATCTTTCCGAGTTTTGAAAACAGGTACGAACAGTCACTCAGGCTTTTAGAGGATGTTACAGTCCTTTCATTGTTTTTCCGCCTCCTTGAGGAGAACTTCGATAATCCCAGAGACAGGGAAGGGCTATTTGCCTCTCTTCGAGGCTACATGCTCTATTTCCAGAGCTTCACCTTCAAGCTGCTCAGGTACGAGGACTACGAGGAGTTTTCAAAGTTTTTTGAGGATTTTCTTGCCATTCCCCCGGAATCTGCAGTTAGCAGCACTGCAGAAAAGATCCTCCAGAAGTGCCGGCGATTCAGGATATACCTGGATACCACTCTGAACCTGATATCTCAGAGGGCAGAACTCAAAGGCAGGGCGGTTGATGCCGAGTCACTCCGGGAGATAATGGTTCAGTTCCTTCCGGAAGGCCTTGAAATAGATAAATATCTGAAATTTGAAGATTAATAGCTCAAATTATACAACAGGAGGTCATGATGGGTGAGATTATCGATGTTCATGCAAGGGAGATACTGGATTCCAGGGGAAACCCGACCATTGAAGTAGAGGTTACCCTTGCATCCGGTGCCTTCGGGAGGGCAGCTGTTCCTTCGGGAGCCTCGACCGGAGAGAGGGAGGCTCTGGAACTGAGAGATAATGATACAAAGCGGTTCCATGGTAAAGGGGTTATGATGGCAGTCACCAATGTTGTGGAAGAGGTGGCTCCCAGGATAATTGGACTGGATTCTGAAGAGCAGACCTACATAGACAGCCTATTGATCGACCTGGACGGGACTGATAACAAAAGCAAGCTGGGGGCCAATGCGATGCTGGGGGTATCCCTTGCGGTCTGCAAGGCAACGGCTGAGGAACTGGGACTCCCCCTTTACAGATATATCGGTGGGTGTAATGCAAAGGTCCTTCCTGTCCCCATGATGAACATAATGAACGGCGGAGCCCATGCAGACAATAATCTGGATATCCAGGAGTTCATGATAA
This sequence comes from Nitrospirota bacterium, assembly GCA_015485235.1. Classification (GTDB taxonomy): domain Bacteria; phylum Nitrospirota; class Thermodesulfovibrionia; order Thermodesulfovibrionales; family JdFR-85; genus WFTX01. The sequence continues at coordinate 2,264 of WFTX01000216.1, forward strand.
TGCCTGCAGGGTTAGAGAGTTTCTCCCTTGCCCTCCGGGCGGGTTCCGAGATATTCCAGACCCTCAAAAAGACCCTCAAGGCAAAGGGACTTAGTACCGCCGTGGGTGATGAAGGTGGTTTTGCCCCGAACCTCGAAAGCAATGAAGAGGCTCTCTCCCTGATTATGGAGGCCATAGATAAATCAGGCTACGAGCCCGGCAGGGATGTCTTTCTTGCTCTGGATGTAGCCGCTTCAGAGTTGTATGAAGAGGGGAAGTACAGTTTTGAGGGCAGAAAGATTGAGGCATCCGAGCTTGTGGAGTACTACTCTGGAATTACAGAGAAATACCCCATCATTTCCATAGAAGATGGTCTTGGTGAGAATGACTGGGAGGGCTGGGAACTGATGACCCAGAGGATCGGTAACAGGGTCCAACTTGTGGGCGATGATATATTTGTGACCAATACAGAAATTATCAGGGAGGGCATTTCCAGGGGGATCGCCAACTCAGTCCTGATAAAACTCAACCAGATAGGTACCCTGACAGAAACACTCGATGCGATAGGGATGGCAGAAAGGGCCGGTTATACTGCGGTAATCTCTCACAGGTCCGGTGAGACTGAGGACACAACGATTGCCGACCTCTCAGTCGCCTGCAATACGGGTTTCATAAAAACCGGTTCCCTTGCGAGGAGTGAAAGGGTCGCAAAGTACAACAGACTTCTTAGAATTGAGGAAGAGCTTGATGAGATGGCTGTATTTCTGGGGATGAGGGCCTTTTTTAACCTGAAGGGTTAGGACGGGTTTTTAAAGTGTTACTTTAAAAACTTGCTCTCTTTTGCAGGAGATGATATAATATCTCCTGATGTACAAGAGCCACCTGAGATGGCAGGTTGAACAGGAAAGGAGAAAGAGGGACCTGGTCTTTTTCCTGATAACCCTTTCTCTCCTCATATATCTCCTCTGGGTATTCTTCCTCGATGAAAGCGGCTATCTGAGGTATACCAGATTGCTCCAGAGAAGGGCTGAACTGGTGTTAGAGATAGCAGATCTTCAGGAGGAAACCAGGAGTCTCAGGAGAGAGGTCAAGCTTCTCAGGGAAAATCCTTTTTATATAGAAAAACACGCCCGGGAAGACCTCAATCTTTCCAGGCCTGAGGAGTACATCTTTATATTTGATGAATAGGAGGGGTGAGGTTTCCATTTCCTAATGATATTTTGACCTTGTACTTCCCCTCGTAATCTCTTCAGGAGGCACCCATGGCTGACAGGAAAAAGGTTCTGGTAATTGACGACTCTCCTACGGTAAGAAGGCTTGCAGAACTCGTTCTTTCTCAGGCAGGCTATGAAGTTTATACAGCGCCTGACGGAGATGAAGGGCTTGATATTGCCAAGGAGGTGCTTCCCTCCATAATCCTCGTGGATTTTATAATGCCCAAAATGAACGGGTACAAGCTCTGTAAGACCATCCGTTCCGACCCAGCACTGAAAGATACCCCTCTTATACTAATAACTGCCAAGGGTGATGATGTGGGACAGACTTTCGAGGAGAAATTCGGAGTGCTCCACTACTTCCAGAAGCCCTTTGAGCCTGACGATCTGGTGAAAAAGATAAACGAGGTTCTCGGCGTTGAGGAGGAAGATAGAGATGAAATGATTGCCGGATCTTCCGAGATCCCTGAAGTGTTTCTTGAGAATATTGAACGGCTCTTCAGATACTATTTTGAGCATGAACTGAAGGTGATGCTGAAGGGGCTCATCCTTGAGGTTCTCAAGGAGACTGAGGTTGTCAGGACTACGGGACTGATTATCTCCGGAGAACTGAGACATATTTCAGTAGCCGATGTGCTTCAGTTTATCAGTATGATGAACATATCGGGAAGGCTTTCAGTGGTTGCAAGCAGACTGAATTCAGAAATATATCTTGACAAGGGGAATATCGCTTTTGCAACGGTCAGCAAGCCGGGATACAGGAGGTTTCTGACGGACTGGATGATAGAGGATGGAAAGATCAGCAAGGAGGAGCTCAAGGATGCCCTTTATGAGGCAAAACAGCGAAACCTCCCTATTGGAAGGGTACTCATCCAGAGGGGCTACATATCCGAGACTGAACTGATGGTCTATCTCAAGGAAGCAGTGGAGGATGCGATATTCCATACCCTCTCGATCGATTCAGGACACTTCTATCTGGAGGACAGTCCCCTCCCCCTGAATCTCAGTGACATAAAGTTCAGGATCCCTGCGAATTCCCTCATACTTGACGGACTGAGAAAGCTGGATGAAAGCAGGGTGGCTGCAGAGGTCTTTCCTGACAACAATGCTGTCCCTGTCCGTCTTATAACAAATGCCGAAGCCCTTGAAGATGTGAGCCTTGAAGAGAAGGAGCTCAGGCTCTTCTCCTTTGTAGACGGGAAGAGCACCCTGAATGATATAATAGGACAGAGCAAGATTGATGAACTGGAAGTAAAGCGAATACTCTACTCACTTCAGAAGATAGGTCTTCTGAAGATAAGACAGGAGGTGAGATAGATGGCCCGAATACTTGTTGCCGAGGACAGTGTTACAGACCTCGAGTATGTCAGGAACACACTTAAGGATACAGGACATGAGATTGTAACTGCTGCAGATGGTGAGGAGGCGGAGAAGAAGATACGTTCAGAGAGGTTTGACCTCATCATCCTTGATGTGATAATGCCCAAGAAGAACGGGTTTCAGGTCTGCAGGGATCTGAAGAGGGATGCCGAACTCAAGGACATTCCTGTCATTATGATAACCTCCAAGTCCCAGGAGAGTGACCGGTTCTGGGGGATGAAGCAGGGGGCGAACGAATATATTACTAAACCCTACGAGCCTGATGAACTTCTGAGTGCTGTTAAAAAATATATCTGACCGTCGAGACGACTAAAAATGGATATCCAAAAGCCCAGCCAGGATGAAATCCCGGAAGAGTTTGTCTCCCGGGATTTGGAAGTATGTATTTTCAGGGCAGGAGAGAAGGTCCTGAACATACCGGTTGATAACCTCCTTGAGATTACCGAACTGACGGAGATTGTTCCCCTTCCTGGTGCACCTGACTATCTGACCGGTATAGCACATTACAGGGGGAAGGTTGTGCCGGTTCTTGATATTGGATCAATTGTAGGGAACGAGAAGTCCTCATCTCCGGGGAGGTGGCTGCTTGTGCTGAAGGTCGGGGAAGACCTTCTGGGCTTTTCCATAATGGAGATGCCCGATCTTGGTCCTGTTCAGGAGGGGGATAGTCTTGACGTCATGGCGTTGTTTCAGAAATACAGGATAAGATAATGGCTGAAAAAGGACTCATAGATTTCTTTCTTGCAGAGGCCGAAGAACACATCGGGACCCTTGAACAGGGCTTTCTCGAGATAGAGAAGAGGCCCAAAGATGCAGAGCTCATCCAGGAATTATTCCGTTCAGCCCATACCCTGAAGGGTTCTGCCGCTCTTGTTAAACTTCCTGTTATCAGTGAGATCGCCCATGTGATGGAGGACTACCTTGAATCCTTGAGAGATGGGAAACGGCAGGTGACAAAGGACGGTGTGGACTGGCTCCTTCACTCCCTTGATGGAATCAAGACCCTGATTGCCGATGTGGTAGAAGGCCGGCCGGAGAGGGAAGGTATACTTGATGATGTAAGAAAGAGCCTCGATGTGGTAGAGGTTGAGGAGCCCCTTGTCTCTGAGGTTGCCGATATACCCGAACCCGCTGAAAAGGAGGACATTTACGAGGAAAAGCGGGATGTCGGCAGAAGAAGGGAAGACCTTGAGACCATCTCCAACTATGTGAGGGTTCATCTTGAGACCATTGAGAAGATGATGGCCCAGGTAGGGGAACTGACCGTGCTGAAGAACTATCTCGTAAATGAGATGGGGAGTATCTACAATCTGAGAGATGAGATAGACTACGCGGGAAGAAGACTTCTCAGGGAGATAGAGGACTTCAGCAACAGATATGCCTATTCCATACCCGATAAGGTCTCCTATGTAGATTCCCTTCTTGAAGATTTCCGGGAACTGGAGTTTGACAGGTATGACGAACTGAATCTCTTTGCGAGGAAGCTCCAGGAGATCACCAGCGACATAAATGAGGCACTCAAGGGTATCACGGGCATCTTTCAGCGGTTTTCCAGTCATGTCGGCAGGCTTGAAAGGATCAGTACAGACCTCAGGGATCATATATCTGAGTCCAGGATGGTTGAGGCGGGAAGACTCTTTCAGAGGTTCACCCGGATAATAAGAGACCTTTCCAACCGACTTGGAAAACCTGTCCGTTTCATCATAAGCGGGGCCGAGACTCGGATAGACAGGCTGATCTATGAGGGCCTCTTTGACCCGCTCCTTCATATTGTCAGGAATGCGATCTCCCACGGAATTGAACCTCCCGAGGAAAGGAGATCCCTCGGTAAGCCCGGCGAGGGCAGGCTGATGATCACCGTCAGGCGAGAAGGCTCCATGGTGGTTATCGATGTGAAGGACGACGGAAGAGGGATCGACCTCAGAAAGGTCTATAACAAGGCCCTCAAGATGGGACTTGTGGATAAAGGCGAGAAGGTTACACGGGGGAAGCTCCTCAACCTGATCTTTTATCCGGGCTTTTCCACATATGAGGGGGCCGACACTGCCTCGGGCAGAGGGGTGGGGCTTGATGTGGTCAGACAGGCGGTCTCTGAGATGAACGGGACAATAAATGTGGCTACCGTTGAGGGAAAGGGAACACTCTTCAGGATAAAACTTCCCCTAACACTCATTATAGTCAATACGGTCAGGTTCACCGTCGGGGGGGTGGAGTTCTCCGTTCCCTCCTCGCTGGTAAATGAACTGGTTGAGGTTAGACCGGAACTCATGGATGATGAAGGAAGAGTCAGAATCAGGGAGCGAAGTTACGAGGTGAGAGACCTTGCAGAGATTTTCAGCCTCAAACCCATCAGGCCATCACCTGCAATCCCCGGGATACACTTCAGCCTTCTTCCTGGCAAGGATGTGGTCCTCCTGGTTGACATGATTACCGGTCAGGAAGATACTGTAGTTCGTCCCTTGGGAGGATTCCTTGAGGGGCTTCGTTATTATTCCGGTGTCAGTATTTCTGCAGACGGGAATCTCACCCCCGTTATAAATCCGGTCGGACTTCTTGAGGAAGCTGTGGATTTTGGTATCTCCGGTGGGGTTTCTGTTGACGAAGCAGCAGGTAACCGGGTGCTTGTGGTTGATGACTCCCTGAGTGTGAGAAAGTTCATATCAATTCTCCTTGAGCAGAGGGGATATGAAGTCATGACCGTCTCAAACGGGCTTGAGGCATTGAATGTGCTCGATGAGAAACCGATGGATATGGTTATTACCGATCTTGAAATGCCGGTGATGCATGGATATGAGCTTATGCGTGAACTCAAAAGGAGAGGGTTGATGGAAACCCTTCCAGTAGTTGTACTCACTTCAAGGGGGAGTGAGAAGCACAGGGAAAAGGCGTTATCACTGGGGGCGAGAGACTATCTTGTAAAGCCCTTCGAGGAGAAGGAACTCCTCCAGACGGTCAGACGGTATATAAAGAGTCTTCACCTGACCTGAAAGGCACAGGCAAACCCGTCAATCAGTCTGTCTAGTTCGTCCTTTTTTACTCCCGAGGTCATCATCCCGAATTCTGAATAGACCACATTGCCCGTTCCTGAACGGCAGGCAACGGCTATGGAGTGAACCACGCCCTTACCCTTTGGTATCTGGGAGGCGAGGAGATCCCGGAATGTCTGGTGGACGATACAGAGTGGATGGAGAATCGCCTCATTCCTGAACTTCTTCATGAACTCTACAGGCAGGTCTGTCCAGTAATCAGGGAAGCTTCCATTCTCCTTGAACTCATCGAAGAGGGGAACAGAGGGACATTTTTTCAGTATAACCAGGTCACCATACCTGATTCCAGGGCCTTCCAGTTCAACAAGGGGAGATTTTTTCTGGTCATAGTCCTTCTGGAACTCATCGATATTGTTGTATTTGATGATATTGAAATAATTCCTGGCGAGGTCTCTGGCAAGCATTCTGAGTTTGACAACCTTCTCAACCACATTGATATCAGATCCCAGAGTATTCTTGATCTCCCTTTTGTGTTTCCTTACAAGCTGGGTGAAAAGCGCCTCATCCGGCATGTTCGATTGCTTCCTCCTTTCTTTCTTCCAGCACGAATCTTTCCACAGAGCCCATCAGTTCCCGGGAAGATGCGGTAAGCTTTTCTGAAATGGATTCTGTATCCTGAACAAGTTTGAGGAGTTCAAGGGCGATGCGGTTGACCGATTCCATTGAAAGGACGACCTTGCCCGTCATCTCCCGCTGAGTCTGGGAAATTTCATAAATCTCGTTAACAATGCCCGTTGATTTCTGTATTGAGTTCTGGATCTCGTCAAAGGATGTCCCTGTCTCTGTTGCAAGAGAGGTCTGCCGTTCCACTATCTCAGTCTCTTCCTCAAGTGATGATGTTATCTCTCCTGCCTCTGTCTGGATCGCCCGGATGATGTTTGTTATCTCCTTTGTAGCCTCGGCGGAGCGGTCTGCAAGTCCCCTGATTTCTTCTGCGATGACCACGAACCCTCTTCCGGCTTCACCTGCACGGGCTGCCTCTATGGAGGCGTTCATCGCAAGGAGGTTTGTCCTTGATGCTATCTCTCCGATCAGACCTGAAATGGTCCCGATCTCCATGATCCTTTCGGCAAGCATCTTCATCTTCTTGTTGATGGTCTGCACGGTCACCCTGATCAACTGCATACCTTCAATGCTCTGATTCACAAGATGTCCACCCTTGGAGGCTGCCTCTGTAGCGATCTTTGATATCCTTGCTGCCTCCTCTGTCTTTTCGGAAATGGTGAGCGTGGCGTTTGCCGTCTCATCGATCGCTTCAGTTGCCTCCTTCAACTGGACCATCTGGGATTCGGCACCTTCTGACATCCGCTTCAACATCTCAAGGAGTGTAAAACTCTCCTCCCCCACACCCTCAGCCGTCTTTCGGACATCCCTGATCAGGTTTGAGAGCTCGTCCATCATCAGGTTGAAGGCGTCTGCTATCGAGCCGAAAACATCAGCCGTAACAGGGGCACGCCGACCGAAGTTACCTTCGGCAGCGGTGCTCACCACATCGAGGAACTGGATGACATTCTCCTGGGTCTTCTTTCTTTCCTCATCGGTCTGAATGTAGGCCCTCAGTTTTTCCATTGTCTCGTTAAAGGATTCGGCTATTTCGCCGAATTCATCCTGAGAGGGGATTTCTATCCGGTCTATTTTCTCGCCACGGCCCATGGCCTTGATCCCTTCCAGAAGCAAGGTAAGTGAAGAAGATATTCTTCCTGAGACATAGAGCCCTGTAACTAACCCCAGAAAGACTACACCAAGAGCGATGGCAGGGAGAATGAAACGGAGCTGTTTCTCGAACTTTGTTGCTTCTGTCCCGAGTGTGCCTATATCTGCAAGAACAGTAGTCTTTAACTTTGTGATCAGATCCTCCAATTTATGTATATTACTCCTGTAACTCTGATACAAAGGTTGAACATCCTTGTAGGATGTACCCTTGAGCATCGGATCTATCACTTTATACAGAGAGGTGATAGTGGGATCAAGGACCTTGTTTATCTGGATGATGCCTCTCAGGAAAGGACCTGCTTCCTCGCCCTCTTCTTTCTCCTTCTTGAGGAAAGCAGTTATGTCCCCTTTCATCTTCATGAATCTTCCTGTTAATTTTTCATAGTATTCCTTTTGTTTCCTGGAATCTTTCAGAGTGGAGAAGAGGAAGAATTCTTTTTCGTATCTTCTGGCTTCAGAAATATCATTTGTCAACGAATCAGCAAAGGCGAATTCCGGGATTTCCTCCCAGGCAATTTCAGAAAGATAATACCGCATCTTATAAGCACCGTAAAAGGCAATAGCGCCGGTAATCAGTGATACCATAATCAACATAATTATGGTTGCAACAAGTTTCCCTCTGATACTCATATCCCTCCTCCTTTCATGCCGGTTATGAGTCGCGAATGGAGTGTCATTTTTTTTGTCTCAATGTAACATGGTCTTAGAAGGATCAAACCCCTGATTTACTGTCTGCATAACATCTTCTATCATTATGCGGTGCATATTCTTAATGTCTGAAACCTTGAGTCCCAGTGATTCAGCTATCTGTTCAAAACTCTTTTTCTTGCCGTAGTGGAGTTCGGCAATCAGCACCTTGAGGAGGTCGTCTGCTATTACCTGTCTCATCTCCGGGTCATTCAGGGTGAGAGTATTGCATGCATCATTGTAAGTCGCCCCCTCGGCAATCAGCTTCTGGAGTCTTTTTATCTCGCTGTCATAGATTTTCTCTTCTTCCTTTGTGAAATCCCTGTAATCGTCCATTCAATCTCCTGTCCAAAATTTTTAGTATTTTACCATATCCCAAATTAAAATGTGTCGAGCGCATATTACTAAAACAGGCAAGGGGTTGTTATAATTTCAATGTGAACGAAGTCTTTGAAGTGATAAGTCTTTTCCTTGTCTTCGGCTTTCTCCACAGCCTGTGTGTAAGGGAGTGGGTGAAGAGCTGGGCTGCCCGCCTGATGGGGGGAAGGCTCGTAAGGGGTTTCTACCGTTTTATTTATACCGTGGGGAGCATCCTGCTGACGGGAGTTGTTTTTTACCTCATCAGACGTCTCCCTGACCAGGAAATATATCAGATGGGTGCTCCTTTAAACTGGATTTTCCATGGGGTTCAGATTCTTGGAATCATTCTTGGAATATATACCTTCCGGGTTATTGACTTCTGGCGTTTTGTTGGTCTGAGACAGGCAGTGGACTTTCTTCACGGGAGGGAGATCGGAGGAGACCTTGAGGGGATAGAGGAGATCGGCCTGGTGATGAATGGTGCCTACGGGATGGTGAGGCACCCTTTATATCTTGCCGGTATCATGATATTCACCTTTGAGCCTGACATTACCCGCAACGGGATTGCTGTGTCCATACTTGCCGACCTGTATTTTATCTACGGAGCCTTTTCAGAGGAGAGACGCCTCATAAGTCGGTACGGCAGGGAATACGAGGAATACAGAATGAAGGTCCCCATGTTTCTTCCGTTGAGAAATCCTTTCAGGAGAGGATAGTGCTGAAATCAATGTGGCGCGCCCAGGAGGATTCGAACCCCCAGCCTACGGATTCGTAGTCCGCCGCTCTATCCAGTTGAGCTATGGGCGCACTGATTGATTTTAATTGAAAAGCGGGTGGTTCGTCAAACAGAGTTTTTCCTTTCCGTCTGATCAGATGATACGGATTATTGCAGTTACGGTTTCACCCTCTTTTTCAAGGCTAACAATTTCATGACCTGTCTGCTTTGACCATGCCCTCAGGTCCGGCTCAAAGGCAGGATCACTTGCGGTTACCTTCAGTACTTCTCCGTGTGACATTGTCTTGGCTTCCTTGGATATCTTCATGATGGGGACAGGGCAGACGAGACCTCTTGCATCAAGGGTTCTGGTTGGCTCCATAAAGCACCTCCTGTTTATGTTTATCAAAACACCTTTAGAGTGGTGTCAGCAGCATGAGAAGGAGTTGTTACCATTCAGTGGAGTATATTCTATATTATTCGCGGAGTAATTACAAGAGCCACAAGTTGACAAGATTCCCCGGAAACGATTATTATGATTTTAAGGAGTTTAGATCCGAAAGGATGGAGTGCTCTTTAATCTCATTGCTAAAGGGACTGAACAAAGAGCCGATATAAGAAGAAGGAGCTTTTATGTTTGAGAAATTCACAGAGAGAGGCAGGAAAGTTATAATATATGCCAAGGAAGAAGCCGAGAGAAGGCAGAATGACTATCTTGGAACTGAACATCTTCTCCTGGGTCTGATAAGGGAACATGACGGTCTTCCGGTGGTGATTCTCAAGAAGATGGGTATCTCCATAGAAGAAGTGAGGATGGAAGTCGAGAGAAACCTTCCCGCCGGAACCAACCTGCTTACCTTCGGGGACATACCCTTTACCCCACGGGCCAAGAAGGTCCTTGAACTCGCTATTGAGGAGGCCAGACTCCTTGGACACAACTATATTGGGAGTGAGCACCTGCTCCTTGGCCTTATACGCGAAGACGAAGGCATAGGTGGGAAAATACTCAGGAATCTGGGGGCCAATCTCCTTGGAGCTCGCCAGCTCTCCATAAACCTTTCCATGAGATCCCAACCCCATGTCAGAGAGAAAAAGAGTTCCACACCAGCGCTTGACGAATTCGGGAAGGACCTGACGGCCCTTGCCAAGAAGGGAAAACTTGATCCTGTGATAGGAAGGGAACGGGAGATTGAGCGGGTCCTCCAGGTTCTTGGCAGGAGGATCAAGAACAACCCTGCCATTATTGGTGAACCAGGGGTCGGTAAAACGGCCATCGTAGAGGGGCTCGCACAGAAGATTGTCACAGGAGATGTCCCTGACCAGCTCCTTGGTAAAAGGATTGTCTCCCTTGACCTTGGTGCTTTGATTGCAGGTACAAAATACCGGGGGCAGTTTGAGGAACGGCTGAAGGTGGTCATGAAGGAGATAGTCACGTCCGACAATATAATACTCTTCATAGACGAGCTTCACACCCTTATCGGAGCCGGTGCTGCAGAAGGTTCTGTTGATGCCTCCAACATGTTGAAACCAGCGCTTTCTCGCGGTGAGATACAGTGCATCGGCGCAACTACAGTGGATGAATACAGAAAGTATATTGAAAAGGACGGGGCCCTGGAGAGGCGTTTCCAGCCTATATATGTCGAGCCGCCTACGCTTGATGAGACGATTGAGATACTTAACGGCCTGAAGAGCAAGTATGAGGCACACCACAGGGTGAAATACAGTGACGAGGCTATTGATGCTGCGGCCAAGCTCTCAGACAGATATATCTCAGACCGTAACCTTCCTGACAAGGCGATTGATGTGATAGATGAAACCGGTTCAAGGATCAAGCTCAAGAGATACACCCCTCCTCATGAACTGAAGGATGTGGAGCAGGAACTTGAGAGGCTTTCCAAGGAAAAGACACTGTATATTAAATTACAGGACATTGAGAAGGCTGCCTCCGTCAGGGGTGAGGAGGAGAAGCTGAGAAGGCTTCACGAACAGATTCATCGTCAGTGGAGGGACAACCTTACAAAGGAGATCCCCCTGATCAAGAGTGAGGATATCGCCTATACCGTATCAAAGATGACGGGGATTCCCCTGATAAAGCTCGGCCAGGAAGAGACGGAGAAGCTCCTCCAGATGGAAGAGGAACTCCACAAGCGGATCATCGCCCAGGATGAGGCGATCAGGGCGGTAAGCAGGGCGATAAGAAGGTCGAGGACAGGCCTTAAGAGCAGAAAAAAGCCCATAGGGTCGTTCTTCTTCCTCGGTCCGACGGGAGTCGGGAAGACGGAGCTTGCAAAGGCCCTTGCCGATTTTCTCTTTGATGATGAGGGTGCCTTGATAAAAATAGACATGTCCGAATATATGGAGAGGTTCAATGTCTCAAAGCTTACCGGTGCCCCTCCAGGCTATGTGGGCTATGAAGAAGGCGGGCAGCTTACGGAACAGGTAAGAAAGAAACCCTATTCCGTTGTCCTCTTTGATGAGATAGAAAAGGCCCACCCTGATGTATTCAACATACTGCTTCAGGTCCTTGATGAGGGTGTCCTCTCTGACAGTTATGGCCGGAAGGTTGACTTCAAGAACACTGTTATCATAATGACATCCAATCTTGGAGCAAGGATAATTGAAAAGGCCACTCCCCTGGGTTTTTACAGGGACAGTTCCGAGGACCTCTATGTCACCATAAAAGACAATGTCCTTAACGAGTTGAAGAAGACCTTCAACCCCGAGTTTCTTAACAGGGTGGATGAGATCGTGGTCTTCCATCCCCTTGACAAGGAACATCTCTATTCGATAATAGATCTTCTTGTTGAAGAGACCAACAGGCAACTTGTCGAGCACGAATTGATCGTTGAGGTTGCAGATGAGGTCAAGGAATGGCTTGTGGAGAAATACTACAAGCCCACATATGGTGCCCGTCCAATGAGAAGGGCGATTCAACGTGAGGTGGAGGATTTTCTTTCCGAAGAGATGCTCAAGGGCAGGTTTATGGGAGCCAATAAGGTACTTGTTGTGCTGGAAGACGGCAGACCCTCATTGAAAGTCTTCCATGAAGAAGAGGCGATTGCTGCCAGCGTAAATTAAATAATTGCTTAATCCCGGGGCACTCTTTATTGCCGTTCCAAACACCCAAAGTCCAGATGAAGAACCCTGCGGCCCCGATACGGACAGGTAAGGCAGCGGGGTCAGTTTTCGCTGTGCATATTCAGTAGGACATCTGAATCTACGTGGAATCTGGAGGTGGAGTCTTGAGATACAAGGGTGCTGTTCTCCTTGTTGTTATTCTTGCGGGCATCCTGCTCGTGGTCCTGAGCCAGAAGGGTAAGATTACCAAGCCAAGACGGGCAATCGAAGGACTCTCCGTTCCTGATTTTTCCCTCTTTGATAAAGATGGAAATGAATACACCCTTTCGTCCATGAAAGGCAAGACGGTTTTCATCCATTTCTGGGCTGCATGGTGCAAGGAATGCCGTGCAGAGCTTCCATCGATAGTTGAACTCTATAAGAGAAAAAAGGATGATCCTGACTTCCGGTTCTTCAGTGTGGTCTGGAGAGAAGATCCGATAAAGACTCGCAAGTACCTGGATGAACAGAAGATTGATCTTCCCGTCTACACAGACCCTGGAGAGAAGGCTGCCGGGGTTTTCGGTGTTACCGGTGTCCCCGAGACTTACATAATTGATCCCGAGGGGATACTCAGGAAAAGGGTGATCGGGCCGGGGAAATGGGCTGAATTCGAAGGCTGACTTCAAATCTGGCTCAGCAGCTTTTGACAAACCTGTCCCTGTATTGTTATAAAAGATAAAACATTTAATTTATCAGGTGCTGAGAGCTTAATAGGGAATCC